>JANMSG010000095.1:0-5468 GCA_031389065.1 Acidobacteriota bacterium
CAAATTTTGTTCGCTCGCTCTCTGTTCTTATTTCCGTCACCGTCAGGCACTCAAAGTAATAATTCGACAGATTCCTGTAGGTCTGACTCACTTTCATCAGCAGTTCCTGCGCCTCAGGTTGACTCTGCGCGGAAGCGAAGAAGGGAAGAGCTAGAATGACCAATACAAGAGCTAATCTGATTTTCATGTTGTGACCTCATTTAGTGCGATTGCTTGATGACGGACCAAAAATACCTGATGGTTATACTTCGAGAAAAGCTGCGCTTTTTAGAACCGGTTATCGCTTTGAACCCGTTGGCAATGTTTTCCGTCACCGGCTCAGTAGATTTCAGGACGATAGACCAACTCGAATATACGCCTGCGCTCTTTTGGAATCAAGCTGGCCGCCGGAATCCAGGGGTGCCAAATTATTCTTGCGGTAAACACAACTTTTTTCTTTGACACGGGGCTATAGAGGCGGCACACCAAGAACTGGATATAAATCCGTCGGCTGTTGAGCAGCGCTCTTTGACCGTGCGATCGGTCGGAGACCGCCCCTCAACTCACAACCCGGATCTTGGTGTGCCAGGCATATAGTTTACCGCTGTCCGATCAAATTTGTGCGACCCTTGGCGTGAAATCTTACCGTCCCATACGAATCTATGCTGGCTTTGCTGAAAAAAATGCCAGCATTCTTCGGGCACAAATCATATTATTCCGCTATTTGGCGTGCGGCTACGTTTCCCGCTAAGCTTTGGTTCTCACCCACACTCGCGGGTTAAGCATCCGCTCCGGTAACCTCCATTTCGAGCTTCTTAACAAGGCAGAAAGGTAAATGCCAGCACGCCTAAAATGAACCAGATGATCGCAAATATGATGCGATACCCGAAGTATAAACGGAAATCTATGCGCGCGATGCTGGCACCGACGACTGCCCAAAACGGCGAGATCAGGTTTCCCATGTGATCGCCTATGCTAAGCGCCAGTAAGCCACGTTGCGCTGTCAAGCCAACAGCCTCTGCCGCTTTCACGGTAATCAAGCCTTGAATCAACCATTGCCCGCCGCTTGTCGGAATAAAAACCGCCACCACCGTGCTGATCAAGGCCGTCAGGAAAGGATAGCTGTACTGAGTCGAAATCGGATTCATTAGGCTTGCCAGCTTATCGCCTACAGTGGTGAATTGAATGACGCCGGCGACGCCCGCGTAGAGGTGATACATCACGATGATGGGCCAGGCTGCCCCTACGACTTCCTGCAACGCTTTGGTAAAACGTGCGACGTTGCGATGAAAGATAAAGCAGGCGAGTAGAAAGATGGTGTTGAGCGCGTTGATGTCTAAACTCAAATGCTTGACGAAGAAGTGAAAGTAGAGCCAGCCAACGAGCACCAGGCAGAGTATGCCTGAAACTACAGGATTGACCTCCAATTTTTGAGCCATGTTGAGGGTGACCGCCGGAGGTTTCTCTGCTTTTGGCACACTCTTTATGGGATCGTCTTCTGTGGACTCGTCTTTTTCAGGGTCGCTTGAGGCGATGGCTGCTTCGGCAAGTTTATCCGATTCGGGAAACTCTGAAATCAGGCGCACCTTTTTCGGCATCATCAAGTAGCCTGCGGCAATTACCGCGAAAGTGAAAACGATGACAAGAATAATCGACGCAGGTGCCCAGATCGTCGAACGCAAAGACATGATTCCCGTTGTCTGTTCGAGGAAATGTCCTGGCGTCGCCATCAACAGCGGCGCGCTTGCCGATAAGCCGAACTGCCAGATCGAACCTGCTCCGGCAAGCGTTGCCAACATGAAGAGAAAATCAACCTTGAGGCCTTTGCGCTCGGCCTCTTTGCAGAAGTGAATCGCAATCAGTGGACCTAAAGCTTGCGACAAGCCCCAGTTGAGGTAAGCGACGACCGAACAAGTTAGCACTGCCCCAACGACGACTTGAAAAGAGGTCTTGGGAATTCGTGACAAAAAGATAATCAGCTTTCTGAAAGCAGGCGTTGCGCCCAGAATCAGACTCAACACCAGGATAAGCGTCATCTGCATAGTGAATGCCAGAAGCATCCACAGTCCTCTGTAATAGGCTTCCATGGTCGCCGTCACCGTGTTGCCTATGGACACAGAGGTGATAAAAAGAATGACGAGCAGAAGAATCGAAGTAGTGATGGCGTCAGGCACCAGCCTCTGCATCACGTTGGCTAACGTATCAATCCAGTTTTTTCGCAAGATATCCCCCTTCTTTTTTCGCTTTCAGATATGGGCTGTAATGACGAGTTCCACTGAGGTGAAGTGTTGCGTGATAGCCTAATCAGGCTGACCTACCACCAGAACTTCAAGAAATACTTATAGATTTTTGATCGGACGCTTCACCTTGAATTTGCAGGTACGGCTTCGCTCACAGATTCAAGGAATAATTGAAATATAAAAACCGCACGAATATACGCTGGCGCTCTTTCAAGAAGCAAGTTGAGAAGAGATAATTCACAAATCAAGGGTTTCTGCCAATGAAATACAAGGCGCAGGAATCTTTGTGTAAACTGGAGAGTATGGAAAAAGAGAAACAACCATTCGATATTGATTTGGCAATGCGGCGCATTGATAAAGCTGTAGAGCCGTTTCCGAAAGCCGCTTTGTTTGAACTTGCCGAGGAAGGATTTTCGTCGCCCTTTGAACAACTCGTCGCCTGCATCATCTCTATACGCACCTACGATGAGGTGATGATTCAACTGGCGCGCAACTTTTTCGCCGTCGCTCGAACCCCACTTGAAGTCAGTAAGCTATCGCCGCAGGAGATTGACAAAATCATTCGCGCTTCAACTTTTCACGAAGGCAAAGCTCATCAGATTCACGCTATCGCCGAGCGCATCGTTGAAGAATATGATGGCGAGTTGCCTTGTAATGAAGAGGTGATGCTGTCGTTTAAAGGCGTAGGACCAAAGTGCGCCAATCTGGTTTTAGGCATTGCCTGCAATCAACCAAAGATAGGCGTTGATATACACGTTCATCGCGTCACCAATCGCTGGGGCTACGTTGCGACGACGACTCCTGAAAAGAGTATGGCTGCTTTAATTGAAAAACTGCCACGCAAATATTGGGTCGAAATCAATCGCTTACTGGTGCCTTTCGGCAAACATATCTGCACAGGAACACGTCCGCTTTGTTCACAGTGTCCGGTGCTGGAAATGTGTCAACAAGTTGGCGTGACCTCGCACCGCTGATTCGACTGACCTTTGTATTCGACACCCTCAGCGAGCCAATCGAAATGTCAACTTGCTCCTGACGGTAGCGGGAAAGCCATCTACTTTCATAGACTGAAATTTCCAGCGGCGTGCTGCCTCAACAGCGATCTCTTGAAGAGCGGAATTGCTGGTGATACATTCCGCAATGATAACCTCTCCGCCAGGTGAAATCGTGACATCAACGACGACCTGCGAGTTTGCGCCTTGCAGCGAAGCATCGGAATGAAAGACTGGCGTGACTTTAAAGATTGCTCTCTCGCGAATATACTTTTCACTCCGCTCGACGACTGTAGAAGGCAATTGCATAGCACCCATTTCAGGAGGAGCTATGTCGCCCATTATCGGCTCACCTATAATTGCCGGGCGGATAATTGGCAGCCTATTATCGACAGCTATGCTTCCCATTATTATTGAAGGCGGCGCTAGCTCGCTTTTTAACCACCACAAGAGTCCTAGAGAGCCAAAGAAAGTCAGCAGAGCTGCGACAATGCGGGCTCGCGTTCGGTTGAATTTATCCTTGATGACTTGCAGCCCTTGCGGACAATTTTGCGTGATGATCGAACCGTCCTTGCGACGATAGAAGCGCACGCACAGTCTGCCTTCGGTGTTGCGAATCAAGTCTTCGGCCTGCCCTGTAGTCAGCGCCGATAAGTTATAGACGTTAAGATTACATTGACTACAGAAACGCACGCGATCGTTGCCATACATCCATCGCCATTCGGCTGTGCAGGGCGCGGCGATCTTGATTTTTTCAAGCTGCGGGTTATACATATTTGCTACCTCTTCCTAGTCAAGAACGGGTATAGATGCCGAATTTGCAGCCACAGATGCTTAGACTCTTCTACTCATTTTTTAGTTCCCGTATGCTGCCTGAAAATTTACTGATGAAGTCATTTTTGTGAGCCTTACCGAGGACTTGAACTTACCTTGACGCTGCTGTAAATGGTCTGTTACATTCCCACGTTTAACGCAAACTTAGTTTTTCTCTCTGTAGCACACCCGCGCAGAGCAATTATTATCAGGAGGCATCAATTCGTGGGGAATATTAATAAACGTTTGTTCACATCGGAATCTGTGACGGAAGGGCATCCGGACAAAATTGCCGATCAGATTTCCGATGCGGTTCTCGACGCGGTTTTGACCGAAGACCCAACCGGTCGCGTCGCTTGTGAATCTCTATTGACGACAGGTTTGATTGTGGTCGCAGGTGAAATTACCACTCATGCGAAACTCGACTACACACAGATTGCGCGCGAGACCGTCCGCGAAATCGGTTACACGCGTGCGAAATACGGTTTTGACTGCGACACCTGCGGCGTCATCGTCGCGATGGACAGACAATCGCCGCACATCGCTATGGGCGTTGACACGGGCGGCGCGGGCGACCAGGGCATGATGTTTGGCTACGC
The DNA here is from genome assembly GCA_031389065.1 of Acidobacteriota bacterium. GTDB lineage: Bacteria > Acidobacteriota > Blastocatellia > UBA7656 > UBA7656 > JACQDB01. The sequence goes on from JANMSG010000095.1 coordinate 4,624, forward strand.
CTGCAACGAAACTGTAGAGCTTATGCCTATGCCGATACAGATGGCGCACAAATTGACTCGCAAATTGTCAGATGTTCGCAAAGAAGGGTTGTTGGATTACCTCAGACCCGACGGCAAATCACAGGTCTCCATTGAATATGTTGATGGCAAACCCTCTCGCGTTGATACCGTAGTCATCTCCTCGCAACACTCCGAAGACATCACCAACGAAAAACTCCGCGACGACATTATGCAGCACGTCATACGCACGGTCGTTCCCAGCGAGATGATGGATGGCGACACCAAATTCCACATCAACCCTACAGGTCGCTTCGTTATCGGTGGACCGCAAGGCGACACAGGACTCACAGGTCGCAAGATTATTGTTGATACGTACGGCGGCATGGGCGCGCACGGCGGCGGCGCATTCTCTGGCAAAGACCCCACGAAGGTTGACCGCTCCGCCTGCTACATGGCTCGCTACATCGCCAAGAACATTGTCGCCGCGGGGCTTGCAGAGCGTTGTGAAGTTCAACTTGCGTACGCCATAGGCGTGGCAGACCCGGTCTCTGTTCTTGTGGATACGCAAGGCACAGGCAAGGTTGATGAAAATAAACTTTCTGATTTGGTGCGCGGACATTTCAAACTGACACCCGCAGGCATCATCGAAAGTTTGAATTTGCGCCGACCGATATTTAAGAAGACCGCCGCATACGGTCACTTTGGTCGTACAGAGCCTGAGTTCACTTGGGAAAACACAGATAAAGCTGAAGCGCTGCGAAGCGCCGCAGGAATATAACTTCAGTAGGCAGTATGCGGTAGGCAGTAGGCAGTTACATTCGTTAGAACTGCCTACTGCCTACCGC
>JANMSG010000107.1:0-8700 GCA_031389065.1 Acidobacteriota bacterium
CAATCAGGTCATCCATAACCTTGTGCTCAACGCCAGACAGGCTATGCCTTTGGGAGGAACCATTGAGGTGCGCGCCGAAAACGTGCTTCTCAAACATGGCTCGACCATCCAAGGCGCCTACCTGGAACCCAACCAGTATGTGAGAATCACTGTGAAAGACCCTGGCACGGGCATGTCCGAAGAGCATTTGCGTAAGATATTCGACCCTTATTTCACCACCAAACAAAAAGGCAGCGGTCTGGGGCTGGCCACCTCTTACTCGATTATCAAAAACCATAAGGGTCATCTTTTCGTGGAATCCGAGCTTGGCGTCGGCACCACGTTTTCTATCTATCTTCTCGCTTCGCAAAAAAAGGCAGTCAAAAAAATCGCCCTCGAAGCAAGCCCTCTTTCAGGAAAGGGGAAAATATTGATTATGGATGATGAGCCTGTGCTCAGAAAAATGATCAGCGATATGTTGAAATATTTAGGTTATGAATCGGATACTTCGGCAAACGGCAATGAAGCGATTGACCTGTACCAACAAGCAAAAGAGGCTGGCGCGCCCTTTGACGCAGTGATTTTAGATTTAACCGTGCCGGGAGGTATGGGCGGAGCCGAAGCAGCAGGCAAATTGCTTGCCGTAGACCCAAATGCCCGTTGCATTGTTTCGAGCGGTTACTCTACCGATCCAATTATGGCTGAGTATAAAGAGCATGGCTTTGTTGCGGTCATCGCCAAACCCTACCAAATCGTTGAACTCAATGAAGTGTTAAGCCGGGTCATTGGTATCGCTTCTGAAGAAATCTGAGATGTGATAAAGTTTTCGCTCTTTGAGTAAAATGCAAAACCCTTCAACGGAGGATTGATGTCAATAAAGTCTGATTTGTGGATCAAGCGCATGTGCCGGGAACAAGGCTTGATTGCGCCCTATGAAGAGAGTCTGATTCGTCAAGTGGGCGAGCGCCGCATCATCAGTTGCGGGCTGTCAAGTTACGGTTATGATTGCCGTTTAGCGCGCGACGAGTTCAAGGTCTTCTCGCCTGTGACCGGGACCGAGATTGACCCGAAAAATTTTGACGCCAATAGTCTGCTCGATGTGCCGATCCGGCGTTCCGAAGATGGCTCGGAGTATTGGCTGCTGCCGCCGCACTCTTACGCCTTAGGCGTAACCATTGAACGCTTCAGCATCCCACGCAACGTGACCGCCTTGGCGATAGGAAAATCTACGTACGCACGTTCGGGATTGATCGCCAACACTACGCCACTCGAAGCCAATTGGTGCGGACGACTGGTTGTCGAATTATTCAACGCCGCGAATTTACCGGTCAGACTGTACGCCGAAGAAGGCTTCATTCAGATTCTCTTTTTTGAATCGGACGAAGATTGCGAAACCAGCTACAGCGACAGAGGCGGCAAATACCAAGACCAGAAGGGACTCACATTGCCGAAGTTGTAGTTATGCAGTGCACTCACAAACCAGCTCAGTGGATCGGGAGAACAGAAATAGCGCACCCATTACTCTTCGCCATTACGATCACCTCAAACACTCTGGGATAAGTATATATGAAGAAATTTGTGGCCACTCTTCTTCTCATACTGATCGGATTGGTTACGGGTAGAGCAGAAAAATCCCTGGAGGATGCGAAAGCTCTAAATCGAGTAGCATTTGTTCATGTAAATATTGTTGACGTCGAGAAAGAGCGCATACTATTTAATAGAACGGTCTATATTGAAGACGGGTTGATAAAAGCCATCAGTGAATCTAAAGATGCAAGACTGCCGAAAAATACTTTCCTGATAGACGGGAAGAACAAGTATCTCATACCTGGCATTGCTGATATGCATATTCACCATACTTCTTCTGGGGCTTTTATCTCTGGCTCAGAGCCCCTCTTGTATGAAGAGCAAGACTTACTGCTCTATCTTGTAAATGGGGTAACTACGGTTAGGAATATGGCGGGGTCAGTCCAGGACATCATAATAAAGAAAAAGCTCTCTACCGGTGAGATTCTAGGGCCACATTATTATAGCAGCGGTCCTGCTCTGGTAACGGTTAAGGCAGGCTCATTGATAACCACGCCTCAGCAAGCCGTCCTTGCTATCGCTGAACAGAAGAAGGCTGGCTATGACTTCATCAAAGTCTATTGTTGTTTTACCAAAGATAATAAGGAATTATATGACAAGATCATCGAAATATCAGAAGCCAACAAGATACCTGCCGTAGGGCATATTCAATTCCATTTACCTATTGAAGATGCGTTAAAGCTCAGATCTATCGAACACTTAGAGCATCTACCTAGATATTTTAACAATGAACCACCAGATATTAAGAAACACGCAGACATAGTAAAAAAACTCTTGCAGAGTAAAACTGTAATCTGCCCGACCCTAAGCCCGTATGAATCATATAAACTTTTTGATGAAAAAGTTCTGGCGAAATACCTGGGTAAGCCTGAAATGAGTTATTTTTCTACTCCAGGATTCAATGAAGAGATGAAGTTACTTACCAACAAAAAGAGTTATCTGAATGATAAAATGCAAGGCGAGGATATCAAGGAGATGTTTGAATCAGGGATGCAGTATGTCTATTTTTTACATAAGCAGAAGATTCCTTTAATTCTGGGTTCAGATTCTGGAGGGATTTTCCCTATGGTGCCAGGGTTTATTATACATAGAGAGTTAGAATTGTTAGCTCAAGCCGGCCTGTCACCGATGGAAGCGTTACAGACAGGGACAATCAATGTTGCCAGATTTTTAGGTAATCATGATAAGAGAGGGTCCATAGCTGTAAACAAAGAATCAGATCTTGTTTTATTGGACAAGAATCCTTTAGTCAATATCTCAAACACTAGAGAAATCAGAGGTGTAATGATAGGCAAGAAATGGATTAATAAGACAGCCATAGAGAAGGTTTTATTGAATCTTAAAAAGAGGTAATCCCTCTGTTGTCCTGCGATTTTTGGTCAGCACCTCTTGCCAATAATACATTGAACACAGTTATGCCAAAAGAATACATCAATCCGGATTCCTTGTTCCCGAGCCTCGAATATGGCTTTTCTCAGCTTGTCACTGCCAGTGGTCGAAAGACGATTTACATTTCAGGGCAGACCGCCTGGGATGCAAAGAAACAAATTATCGGCCCAGGCAACCTCGCCAAACAGGCAAGGCAGGCTTTGCGAAATATTCAGATGGCTGTCGAAGCAGCGGGTGGCACACTGGCAGATGTCGTCGCTTTGCGCATCTACATCGTTGATTACAGACCAGAGAAAGCTGAAGACGTTGGCAGCGCCTTGAAAGAATTTTTTCCTGTAGAAAACCGTCCGGCCAGCACCTGGATTGGCGTGTCGTGTCTGGCTGTAGCGGATTTCCTCATCGAGATTGAAGCAACGGCGGTGCTCGAATGAAGTAGTGTTGAAATGATGGTCTGTCACCTTTTTCATAGAACGAAATTTTGGACGTGCCCGCGAAATCGTTTGCTTGCCTGTGAGATTGTTGTATCATCGTTCACACAGTTTTTTTTGATAACGAAAGATTGGAGATAAAAGTTATGTCTCGTAAACGAATGGTCATTTTCTCAATCGCATTTTTCTTTGCTGTGCTGAGCTTGAATGCAGATTCGGCAAAAGCACAAGAGCTAGAACCCGTAAAACAACCTGAGAAGCTAAAAGTGTATGAACCTCTAGATGACGAAGGCCGCACGGCTTTGATGCGCGCCGTGGAGATGGGCGACGCTGCCGAAGTTCTCGCCCTACTGAATGCAGGGGCAGACGTAGAAGCGACAAAGGAATCCGGGGTTACGGCGGTGATGAATGCAGCGGGCAGAGGACGAAAAGACATACTGGAAGCGTTGATAGAAAAAGGCGCAGATATTAACGCAAAAACCAAAGGCGGATTTACTGCCTTGATGTCTGCGGCCTTGAACGGGCAAACCGAAATCATCAAGGTCTTGCTTGAAAAAGGCGGTGATTTCAAAGCCAAAGATGGTGCGGAGCAAACCGCTTTAATGTACGCGACGCTGAAAGAACACTTCGAAATTGTCGAGTTGTTGAAGCAGGCAGGGGCGATAGAATAAGCGACTTTGAAAAGCTTTACCAGCAAAACATTTTTTACAAAAGGGAGCGCAAGTATTTTGCTTGCGCTCCCTTACTCATTTTGATGAACTACGATCTATACCTTATCACCAATAATTTGCATCACCAACGATGATAAAAGGTGCCCAGTAGAAGGGATGGTTATACTTTTTGTTCTTCATTAGCTTCAATGCCGCTTGCCTCAATGCTTCTGCCTTGCTGCCGTGCCCTTTGGCATTCGTACTACTCAATCTGAGGTTTCGATGAAAGGCAACCATCAACTCTGTATTGCTCTCGGTCTCTACTTTCCACTGGCTCACCACCGTTGTCGGAGAGCCGGCCACAAACAATGCCCACGACAGTCCTATCATTCCTTCTCCTGCCCCAACTCGGCCGCGCGCTGTATCACAAGCCGATAAGATGACCAGATTGGCAGTTAAATCCAACTTCATAATCTCCCAGGCTTCTAATAATCCGTCATCGCCGTCATTGCCACGATGCTGCGACAGAACCAGATGCGAATACATAGGACTTACATCGTTGAGGATGCCGTGTGTGGCCAGATGCAGGATCTGGTATTTACCGGCTTCCTGCTTCAAGCGCCCTTCGCTTGCCTCTGCGCCGATGTAAACTCTGCTGTTATCAGTGCCATAGATTTGTTTTAAGGCTTTCACCTGTCGTTCTGCCTCGGGCAGTGGCAGGAGCTTTTCATCCATAAATACGGCTGATACTTTCTTGGCGGTCTCTGTGCCGATAGCCGGGTTGCCCAAAGCCAGCAGCGTGTTAGCCTGCGTATTCGCTTTGCGTCGCTTTGCTGATAGTGATTGCATCTCTTTGAGTACGGTCAAAGAGGGCGCATAAGAGGTGGCGAAATCTTGCAGCAAGAAACGGTTGGGAGCCGATTGCAAAGCCTGAAATGGTAGTTCCCACAGCACACCATCCGGCACAATGACCAACTCCTTGATGTGTTGTAATTGAGCGCGCGCGGGTTTGAGAAGCAGGTCATACAATTGCGCGGCAAGTTCTTGAAACCCCAGACTGCGACTGGTGATGCGCTCCTTGAAGCGACGCGTCAGGTCTGCCAGGTCTTTTTGTTTGATGTTAAGTTTATAGACTTGCAAATCGGCTGTGGTTTGCGAGGTCTTGCTGTTTCTGGTCAGGACAAACAGATAGGACTGGTTGTCTTGAACAACAAATTCGAGCAAGGCTGTCTGGCTATCGGGGATGACAGAAGCAGGCTCTGTCGAGGTAAGCGGATGAATCTCGCCGCGCTGCACTCTCAATTCAGCATGGGCCGCATAGAGGTTGGTCTGAAATGCTTCCATCTGCAAACGCGTCTTTTCAAGACTCGCGGTCAAGTCTGCAAGACGAGTTTGGTCAGGCTTCTCGCGTTGTTTCTCTTTGTAAACCTGCGAGTTGAGCGAGACCAGTTCGGAGTTCAGATTTCTCTCCTGCTCTTGTTCCTGAGTGGACATCGCTTTTGTAATATTGACTTTCCCGCGACTGAACACATCGAGAAGCACACGGCTTTTTGATCGTTCAGCAAAACCGAGAGCTTCTTGGGCATTGTTTTGCGCGATCAGCAAATCAATCATCTCGTAGTAAGGCGAGAGCTTTGATTCAAAGAATTGTTGTTGCTGCTGCTGGGCGCCAGCTACTTGATTGCGCCAATCTTCGATGGCGGCAATTGCCTCAGTGAAGCCTTGGCGAGCCAGGTCAAGCTCCTTGAGGGCGCGATGCGCTTGACCTGCTGTGGTGCGGGCTTGCCAAAATATTTCGAGGTCGCCGATTTGTTTGGTGATTTTAGCGGCTTGATTGGCACTCTCCAATGCCTGTGCGTAGTTGCCCTGCGCTTGGTGTACACTGCCGATATGATTCAGGGTGATAGCCATTCCCGTCTTGTCACCGGTTTCCTCTTTAATCTTCAGGCTTCTCTGAAAATAATCCATTCCTTGCGTATAGTTGCCTTGCGATTGATAAATACCCCCTATGTTATTCAGATTGCTGGAAATCACATCTTTATCTCCAATTTCTTCGGCAATTTTCAGACTTCTGTCATGGTACTCTAGCGCCTGCGTGAAATTGCCCTGTGATTGGTGAACCAGCCCTATGTTATTGAGCGTGCTGGCATGCGAAGCCTTGTCGCCGATTTCCTTTGAGATTTTCAGGCTCCTCTGATAATAATCCATTGCCTGTAAGTCGTTGCTTTGCGATTGGTGTATGCTGCCAATACTATGTAGCGAGTTGCCTATTTTAGCTTTGTCGCCGATTTCCTCGGCAATTTTCAGGCTCTTCAGAATGTAATCCATTGCCTGGGTGTTGTTACCTTGCAAATTATAGACACCTCCTATATTCATCAGCGATGTGGAAATCTTAGGCTTGTCGCCCATTTCCTCAGCAATTTCCAGGCTTTTCAAAAAATACTCCAGTGCCTGCACGTAGTTGCCTTGCGATTTGTGAGCAAGTCCTATGTTATTCAACGAGGCACCTATCCCAGCCCGGTCGCCAACCTCTTCTTTGAGCTTCAGGCTTCTCAGATAATGTTCTATTGCCCGTGAGTAGTTGCCCTGCAATTGGTAAATAATTCCCATGTTTCCCACGGTGCTGGCAGTTCTAAACTTGTCGCCCGCTTCCTCCGAGAATTTCAAACTCTTCAGAAAGGAATCCATTCCTTGTGTGTAGTTGCCCTGCATGATGTACATATTTCCTATGTTGCTCAGAGTGCCGGCAATGCCACTTTTGTCGTTGATTTCCTCTGAGGCTTTCAGGCTTTTCTCATAATACTCCAATGCCTGTGTGTAGTTGCCTTGAGAGTAGTAGATAGATCCAATATTGCGCAATGCGAGAGCAACCCCCAATTTATCACCTGACTCTTGGGCAATCGTTAGCGCGAATTGGTTAATCGCCATCGCCTGCGAATTGCTGCCCTGATTTCTAAGGCGGGTACCCTGATTGATTAATGCTCTCTGTAACTCGACGGTCACCAACTCCTTATCTGCAGCAAGCAGCGCCTTGCGCTCTTCTACGGTCTTGAGTGTGGCAATCACCGCCGCCAGTTCTTCTTCACTCGATACGAAGCGTGAAACTTTCCACACGCCTTCTTCCTTGATGAAGTGTAGCGTACGGTTCTGCTTACCAAATCCACTGGCAGGCTTGCCGGTCTTCACATCAACAGCACTACTTTCGACAACGACACGCAGGCTGGCTTTCTCAGCATCAAGCGTCAACTTGCCCATCGTCGTGCTTTTTAATTCAATCTTGTTGGCAACAAAGCTCTGTTGAAAGCCCTGTTTGCTCGCTGCGTAATCAGGCGATTTCTCGCTCCATAACAGTATCAAGGCATCGAGGTTTTGCTTGTGGTAAGCTGCGAAGAATTTTTCTGTGAGGCTGCGGAGCGCTGTCTCATCAGCAGATTGTCCATAGGCAGAGACTGGAATAGTCAATAGCGAGCAAATGATTAACGCTATAGATGTGAGGTTGGTAGCGAATCGAGTAAATCTGTGTGACACGATGTAACCTCCAATGAATGAGTAGGTGAATAAGCGAGTGGTGATTGTAGCAGGACCCGTTTCTGCAAAGTTGTGGCAATCTACACAGGCAGTGTTTTACTGGAAATCGTTTTGTGAATAATCAATAACGAAAGTTGACGGATTCAAGACCTCGCCTGCTACCGCATGTGGTACGGACTTCCGGTTGCAATCCTGCGCCCCGAACGGACCGATTCCTACTTTGGACTTTTCGTTATTGACTATTCAATGATTCCTTCCAGTGGACTCGATGCAGTGGCGTACAACTTCTTCGGTATGCGTCCGGCCAAAAATGCCAGACGCCCGGCTCGCACAGCATAGTTCATTGCCTCTGCCATCGCTACTGCATCACGCGCACAAGCAACACCTGTGTTCATCAAGATGCCGTCAACCCCTAGCTCCATTGCCAGCGTTGCGTCTGATGCAGTGCCGACGCCTGCGTCAACGATGAGCGGCACTTCGGTGATCATCTGCCGCAGGATTTTCAGATTCGTCAAATTCTGAATGCCCAGCCCTGAACCAATCGGCGCAGCCAGTGGCATAATGGCTGCCGCTCCCGCGTCTATCAATTTGCGAGCGACGATTAAATCATCATTGAAATAAGGCAAAACGATGAAGCCTTCTTTGACCAACTCTCTGGTCGCTTCAATCAAGCCTTGATTGTCGGGAAATAGAGTCCATTCGTCGCCGATGACTTCGAGCTTGACCCAATTGGTATCTAAAGCTTCACGCGCCAGCATCGCCGTGCGAATCGCGTCTTCGGCGCTGTAGCAGCCGGCGGTGTTGGGCAGGATGGCATATTTTTTCGGGTCTATGTGGTCGAGGAAAGATTCCTGCGAACGGTCTTCGAGATTCACTCTACGCACAGCGACCGTGACCATGTCTGTGCCGGATATTTCAAGGGCTTTGACCATCGTCTCGTTGCTTTCGTATTTCCCCGAACCTAAAATCAAACGCGAGCCAAACTCGCGCCCTGCAATAACTAATGAGTCAGACATTTTTACGTACCTTTGTTATAAATTTCTGGTGGACAGGATTATTAGACAGGAAAGAAACACGACTAGGCAAGCGAGCCGCCGCCTACGAACTGTACGATTTCAATTTTGTCGCCCTCTGAAAGC
>JANMSG010000365.1:0-10682 GCA_031389065.1 Acidobacteriota bacterium
AACCTGCGCGTTCAACCCTTCGTCCGTGTGATACGTGGCGTAGACAGGGCATACAGGCTCGCAAGGGGCCTCTTCGCAATGCTGACACATGACAGGTCGGAACTTGACGCGCACATCAGGGTATTCGCCTTCAAAGTAACGCTCGATGCGAATCCAACTCATCGTGCGTCCCTTTGCGGCTTCTTCCGGGCCAACCGTTGCCACATTGTTTTCGACGTTGCAGGCAACAACGCAGGCTTCGCATCCAGTGCAGCGGTCCAGGTCAATGACCATCGCCCACTGCGGCTTATTCGTTTGTTTGGTTTCACTCATAATTTTTTAAAGATGTCAGATGCCGGATGGTAGATGTCAGTAAAGTTTTCGCCAACATCCAGCATCCGGCATCTGACATCTATCTTTTAATTTCTATATGCTCAGGCAGATTCGTGCCATATCTGATGAGCTTTCCATCGCCTGACACTTTCGAGATTTTGACGTGAACGGCATCGGTCCTGGTTTGTGGATTGCCTGAAAACGGATTCACCAACAAAGCATTCGTGCCTATATCTTTCGCATAACGGCCAAAACCTGTGTGACCTTGACCGCAAGGCATCGCCACAACTTCAGGACGAATTGCAGGATACAAAACAGCAGGCACACGAACGGCACCGTGAGGCGATGCAACATCAACTAAATCGCCGTCACCTATGCCCAGCGATGCGGCGGTCTTGGGATTGATTTCAAGCCAACTGCCCCACATCACGGAAGTCATGGCATCTGGCAGTTCCTGAAGTATTGGCAAGTTCGCCTGCTCGCCGTATCCCAGAGTCGGATGCTCATAAGCCAGAAAGGTATAGGGATACTCCCTGTTTTCCTGCGCTTTGGAAAGCGAGGAATCTTTAAGCGGTTCGTTCGCCACCGATTTAACAGGTTGTGGTTGAGCGGCGCTTTGGCTTTTTGGCTTACTGATTAAAAATCCTTTTTCGCCTAATGGTTTCCAGGGGTCTTCTTCCTCTTCAGACTCTTCTTCCGAAGCCTCAGGTTTTGGCGCGGCAACAAGTTTTCCTGCATTGGCGAAACCGGTGAAGTCCTGCTTAACAATCTCTTCTGCCGATGAAAAGGGAATGGCTGCGGCAAGCGTATCACCTAAGGCGCGGCTGACGGCAATGAAAACGTCGGCAGTCTGTTTTGTATTGAACTCAGGTTTGACAACCGGCTGTAGCAGACTGATAACCGAGTCGCCGTTTGTCTGCTGACTTGTGTGCAAATTCCAACTCTCGAAATCGCTATGGTCGGGCAGGATTAAATCTGCCAGTTCCGTCGTTTCATCCATAAACGATGAGAAACTTGCAACGAACGGTAGCGCTTTAATTTTGTCGGCTAAATATGGGGCGAAGTAGACCGGATTCGCCCGATGAACCAGGAACGCACTAGAACTTCCCCAATCCATTTCGTCTACGAGCAATTGCGGATATATCCATTGAAAAGGCGTTACGGGCTTCAGTTTGTCAAACAGCGGAAGGGGATTTGCCGCAGGCAGAAACACGCCACCGGTTTTATTTGTGTTGCCGACAAGCAAGTTTAAAGTGTGAACCCAATTCAAACTATCCACTTCGCCTATGGTTCCTGCTGTCACACTACTGCCGATTGCCAGCGGACGTTCGGCGCTGGCAAACTCTCTGGCGACTCGCATAATCTTTTCGACAGGTAAATCAGCGGCTTTCGCAAGATTCTCCAGGGAATGACCTTCGAGAGATTTCATCAGTTCGGGCGGCACTGGAGCCTTCGCCAAATTTTCACTGAGGATGACTTTGGCAATTGCCATCGCAAGCTGCCCGTCAGAGCCGACGGCCCCCGGCAGCCACTCATCGGCGTTTGCGCCGGTTAGAGACATTCGCGGTTCCACCTGAACAAACCTGCCGCGCAGTCTTCCTTTGGCGCGGCGAAACTCTCCAAAGGCGAGAGAATAGGAAACCGGCGAATGCCAGGTCTCAAGAAAACGCGCACCAAACGATAACAGGTAAGTTGCATTTGCCAGGTCGAATACAGGCAGTTCCGAATTGTAGATTTTTGCATAACTGAGCCAGCCGCCGTTTTCATCAAAAAGAGGACGCAACAAACTTGTTACACCACCATAAGCATCCATGAATCTTTTTGCTGTGTGCGCAGTGATGCCTCTCTGGTAATCAGTGGTCAAAAAAAAGACTGAGGTAGCCTTATTTTGCGTTTTGATTTCGCGCAGTTTATCGGCGAGTGTTTTGATGGCTTCGTCCCAGCTGATCTCTTCAAACTGACCTGAAAAGCGTTCACCGACTCGTTTCATCGGTGCTTTAATTCGATCAGGGTTGTACAAAACTTGTAAGCCCGCCTGCCCTTTCGCACACAGAGCGCCGCGATTGACGGGATGCAGCGGATTGCCTTCGATCTTGTTGGCTTTGTGGTCGCGGGTTCGCACAACGATGCCGCAACCAGCATCGCACATGGCGCATGTCGAAGCTTTCCACACATCTATCCCCGGCACATATTCTTCGTCGGGAATCAATGCGGGAATCAGTTTTTCTTCGGGATGCCCGCACGCCGACAGCACGCCTGCGCTCGTTGCGCCTACGCCTGTCAGGATTATAAATTCGCGTCTCTTCATATCGGTTTCCGGTGGTCGGTAGTCAGTAGTCGGTTGATTATTTTTGTGTTTTGCTGCGCAGAAATCTTAATAAGCCATTGAGAAGCCGACCGACTTCTCCTGCTTTGCTCAACAACTTATCTGCATGGTCGGATGAAATATAGCCTAGCCGCAAAGCTATCTGAATATGAGTTTCCAACTCAGTAAGCGAGCCGGATGCAATATAAAGAAACTGTATAAATTCTGTGTCATATTGACGACCTTGACCTTCTGCAATATTTGCCGGAACGGATACGGCAGCGCGTTGTAGTTGATTCGATAGTCCGTACACTTCGCTTTTAGGATAAGTTTGTGTACATTGATAGCACTCTATAACTAAATCCATGGCTTTTTGCCAAACCTCTAAATCTTTGTAACTCTTTGAAGCCATACAAAACTCCTGTTTGAAACGACAGGCGATAAAACCGGCCACTGACTGCCGACTGCCGACCACCGACTACCGATGACAAACGTAACAGTCTATGCTCGCTTTGCGTTCGCGGTGACAGTCTATGCACCAGCCCATGGTGTGTTTGACTTCGCGCTTCATCTTTTGCGCTTCGGACACATTGCCGTGGCATTCTTTGCAATCAATATTGGCTTTGACGTGCGCCTTGTGCGAAAAGAAGACATCGGCTTCAGGCTCGAAATAATAAATACGCGCCCATTTCGGTTGTTCATTGCGTTTGGCAATTGCCGCGAGCTTTTGGATTTCAGGGCTTTCGGTCTTCACGGCAGCGTGACAACCCATGCAGGTTGTGACATTTGGAATCGTCGCATGTGCAGATTTGTCCGCGTACTCGTGGCAGTAATCGCAACTGAGTTCGGGTCCCGCTTTGCTGGTGACGTGCTGCCAATGATTGTACGCGATTGGTTGATCGGGCGCAGTTGGGTTGTTCGATGCTCGCAGCATAAATAAACCGGCAACGAAGATGATTGCGACTGCAAGCAAGCTGATTTTAATCCATCGTCCCATTGAATGATTGCCTTGATGATGCCGCGTAAAAACTGATGCTGCGTTAAATTATTATCGCGCTGCCGCTAAAAACCTTGCCGCGGTACTGCTCTGAATTGTTGCTGTGCTTTTGTTGCTTTGCGTTTTGCTGCCTTGCTGCTTTTCATGAGGAAAAAGATTAAATCACGCAGAGCCAAAATAGAAAAGCTCTACGCGATGATTTCGCGTAGAGCCTGGTTAATTCTCACGAGTAGAGAAGAGAAGTTATCAGTAAATCTTTTGCACACTCACACCCATGTAATATTTTTGCAGGATGCTTATGTAGGATTGCCCTTGTTTTGCCAGGCGCATCGCCCCTACCTGACACATGCCAACGCCGTGACCGAAGCCTTTGCCGGTGAAGAAAAATTGCGTGGCGTTGCCTCTCGAATCGCGTTCACGCTCAATCACCATAGGGTTATCTTTCAAGCCCAGAGCCGTTCTGATTTGTCCGCCGCGCAATTGAATGGTGCGCTCTGTGCCGATGACTTCCAACTCGACTACGCGACGCGAAGTGCCGAAAGCAAGTGCCGCAATGTCTTTGATTTCGCCTACGTCAAGGCGCGCTTTTGCGAGTCTGCGCTGCAATTCTTCGACACTGATTTGGTTATTCCATTTGGAAGCGTCTGCGATGTGGTCGTGCGATTCGTCGCGGTCTGACACTTCGACTTCTAAGAAATCCACGCGCCCCGAAGCGTTCACATGATAGGTGACGCGCTCATTGCCGCGGATTCCTAAGCGATCAACTGCGTAACTGTCACCGCCTAACACTCTGAATAATCGCGCCTCTTTTTCTACTTCAAGTTTTTGCGGCTCGGTGTTTCTTCTCGGACGATAGTTGCTGGTAGGATCGTTGTTATGCGTGCTGCCGCCGTTTGCAGATTGCTTGCGCGATAGCGCGTCTTCATTCGACGGTGTGATGAGGATTTGGTTTTTGCTTGCCTCTATCGCTACGCCTTTTTGCAAATTCAAATCCGCCGATTGAGCTTTGAAAGCGATGGCGCGAGAGAAGGTTTCGAGCGCGTGACCTCGTTTGACCGAAGCTTTCGCGTCTATCTGCCCGTCGCCTGGCAGACGCAGGATACCGTTTTTGATGAGCCTCGCTAAATCGGCTCGCGCCTCTTTCGGGACCTCTTCCGCGCCAAGTCCCGACAACACATAATTGACATCCGAAGCACTCATAAACATACTGGCGCGGTTTTCACCGTAGGTCGCAAGCGACATCAAGGCGGCAAAACCCGGCAATTTTGTCATGTCACGCTTCTGCGATTTCAATAAAGCGATTTCGTGATTGATGTCGAAACTGTCCGCATCACTGCCCGCATCTTTGGACCTTGAATCGGAAGCTTCATATCGCGCAGGCAGTGATTTCGCCGTAGTTTTTCGCGTCATCTTCGAGGCGGTTTCCGCCCAGCTTTGTAAATCGCTTTTATCCACAGAGCCGCGCAGATAATCGTTATCCACTTTGTTCGGCAGATTGAACCCCAGCACATTGAGCAACGCCAGATCACGAGCTAACGAATGACCGAAAGGCTCTGTGATGGATTCGATTTTCGCGCTTGATAAAATCTCGCGTCCCGTAGGCAAATCGTTATCGAGCGGACAATCAACCGAACGCAGGTACGAGATCGCTTTGTTGGCGAAGATGTTTTCGTTATTTTCTGTACGACCGCCGCAATCTGCGGTGTAGAGAGCTTCGATGGGAAAGGCTTTGCCATACTCGTTGAAATTCAAAGCGACCACGCCGCGAGTCTCTTCGACAGCGCGGTTGCTCAAATTATGTTCGGCGGTGAAACCGCCATAAACTTGCGAGCGTTGGTCATCGCGCAAATCAAACCCTTCATCTTTGAATCGCCCTAAACTTGAAAGCGCGTAAGAGCGCGCAGCGACTGCTTGCGCCTTGAGCGCTTCCATCTCAGAAGCCAAAGGCGAGAGTTCCATAGGCACTACGCCGCGCAAATATTCTTCGAGCGGCAAGACATTGATGACATTCAGGCGGCCGCGCTCGTTGAGCGCCAGGTGAATCTCGCCGCGATAATCTCTGTCATCAACGTGAATAAGCGCGCGCTTGCCGGATGTGTTGACAGACTCGCTGCGACTGGTATGGACGGCGCTGGCTTTCTTCGCGTCTGTTTTCATCGCATCGGTTTTCATGGCGCCGGTCTTCGAGGTATTTGTCGTTTGATACGATGCGGGTTTTTTCGCCGTTTCTTCTACATCAAGGATTGGCGAAATGATGAAAAGCTTTTCGCTTGAGGCAATCATTTTGTCCGCCGCGAAGGCCACCAACTGCGGGGTTGGGCGCGATGCTGACCTTGAATCAGGAATAGATTCTTTGGAACTCGGCTTCGATTTGTATGCCGTGGGCTTGGTAGTGTTTTTCTTAGACACCACAACCGACGAGGTTGTTGATTTCGTTGGAATCGCGGGCGTTTGAATGGCGACGACCCGCGCTTGTGAGTAGCCGGCTTCGCGAAGGATGGCGACCATATCCGTCGCTTGCATTTGCGAGGAATATTTGCCGGTTAAGACGCGATAAAGTCCTGTCTGCTCATTATAGACAGTTGAGGTTGTCTGGTCGTATTTCTGCTTGACGTTTTCCGTAATCTTTTTCGCTTGCAGAGAATCTTCTGAGGCAGTCACTTCCACTCGATAAGAGCTTGCATTCGCAATTGTATAGGAATCGGAATCGGAATTTGGGTTTGTAGAGATCGCGGATGGGTGACGCACTTCTGCAAGTATCTGTCCGCCAGTCACTACCTGTTTGTCGGACGAAGAACGACGCACCCCAAGTTCAGATAATGAACTGAGCGACACAGACGTCACATCTGTCATCAGCGCGACGCGAACCAGTGGTCCTTTTTCGCCATACTTGTTTTCGACAGCGGGAACGGGCTTTGCGGCGCGACTTTGCGTTGCGTTTTTAGAGATCGCCAGGCTGCGACTTTTTGATGTCGAAGTCTGTGCAAATACGTTTAAGGTTAAAGGTTGAAAACAACCCGAAAGAAGCAAAATGGCAAGAAGCGCAAAGCTCTGCCGCAAACGTGCAAACCTATTTTTTAGGAGCATGGGAATCACCGCCCTGGCGTGTAATAAATAGTCACCGTGACTTTGATTGTGTCTCCTGCATTGGGGGGGTAGCCTTCAAAGGGCTTTGCTAGTTGTATCGCTTCTCTGGCTCTGGCGTCAAGTTGTTTGTAGCCAGATGAGCGAAGAAGCTGTGTGGATAAAATTTGTCCGCTGCGTCCGATGATTAATTCAAACTCTGCGGATGCCGTGTTGGTCAATACCGTTTCGATGAAATCTTTCGGCAGAATGCGTTCATTAATTTTAATGATTTTGCTGCGAATATAGGCGTTGTATTGCGCTCTCGCTCGTTCGAGTGCAAAGGCAGCGCTCTCTTCGCTGTTGCCTTGCGGTCTTCCCGTTTGCGCTGTCGGCTGAGAATTATTGGTCGTGCCGCTTGCCGCTGATTTCGGTGCGGTAGGAGCAGGCGGAGCGGGTGTGGTTTGCGTCGGTATACCTTGCGCTGCAACGGACTTGTCGGGCTGTGGCGGGCGTGTCGCGCTCACTTGCGGAATTTCTGGCGGCTGCGAGGCGGCATTTGACGTGGAAGGTTTGTCCGAATCTCCTGCACCACGCGAAGCTTTTATTTGATTCTCAATTTGCGAAGACGACGGCAACTTCGTTTCTATACCTCGCGCAGTTTTCGGCTTCGGCGAGCGATTGGTTAAGCTCACGTCGTTGGCGTTATCCGGGTCGTATTGAAATTTCGTTGTGTCGGCGCGCTCTATGGCTTCGGAGTGTGAACGCAAGGACGGCATTTTGTCGGCTGGTGGCGCGAGTTCGGCAATCCTGATGAGTTCAGGTTGACGAGTAGGCTGCGCGATATGATTTCGCATCGCCTGCCAGCTGAGCCAGATAATCATTGCATAGAAAAGCAGGTGGCAGATTGCCGAGGCTGCGAATATTTGTGTGATGCGGCGATCATGACCGATCTGCCGCCGAACAGGCTCCAACAGCCAATCCTGTGACGGTTCGTCTGTAATGTAATTGTCTAAAGTTCTAAGCACAGCCTCAATAGTGGTCGGTGGTCAGTGGTCGGTAGTCAGTAAATGCAACCGTAGACAATAAGCCAGCGACTGAAAACTTCTTTAATTATACTTCGCTTAAAATTATCGCTGCATATTGCCTTTTTTTCAAAACCAATTATTGCTGTGCGGACTCAATTCCTAAGCTTAAAGCAGATTGTATTCGTCTGAATCGCCTATTTCACGAGAGAGTTTCAGGCCACCCTTTATGCGATTGCGGCGTAGATGCTCAATTACACTTACCGGTCACTGATGCTCAACCGATTGAAGGACTTCAACCACCTCTTCCATGTGTCTACCTTCCGACTGGACGACGAGTTCTCGTAGTCTGGAGACGATCTGGTCATCAAGTTCGACAAGTTTGTTGTGATTCAGACGTTGCCCTGCAAATGAGCAGGCTGCTTGGGTCGCGACATCGAGGCTGTCGTCAAAGAGAGCCTTCCTGAGCAGAGGTAGGCTTTCCGGCACAGGCCCTTCGCCTAGAATGTAAGAACACGATTCACGCCAGACAGCCGGACGCTCATGCCACGCTTGTTCGAGAAGACGCCAGTCGTCGTCGTGCATCATGAATATCCAGTCGAAAGCTTCATCTGGCGAGCCTTGGTCCGTCGGCGTGAAGAAGAACGAGTCGAGCCATTGAAACGCTCTCGCGGTATTTGCTAGGGAGTCATCGTTCATCACTTGTCATTATATCTTTAAGCATAAACTCTATGCCTCAAGTAAGCTGTATTCGTCCGAATCGCCTATTTCACGAGAGAAATCAGGATCGCCCTTTAACCGATTACGGCGTTGATGCTCAATTACACTTAAAGGAGTCACGGTCAATTTTACCTTTTCGTTTTCGCTTATGTCGGCAACAGGCGTTAGCGGTTTGAAAACACCCGCTTCGTATATCGCTTCGATTGTTATGCTCATTTTTTTACTCCCGAAAAAATTCTACCATACGAATCGCTAATTCAAACGGCGCGATTCGAGTTCGGCGTAAGGCTTAAGGGTCTCCATCAAGGCGCTGAAGTCGGGAAGCGTTAGCGATTGCGGTCCGTCCGACCAAGCTTCCTGTGGGCGCGGATGAACTTCGATAATGAGACCGTCTGCGCCTGCCGCAATACTTGCTTTTGCCAGGGAACTGACTAAACTGCGTTTGCCTGTGGCGTGCGAAGGGTCAACGATAACCGGCAGATGGCTCAATTCGTTCAACAGAGGCACGGCTGAAATATCCAGTGTGTTGCGCGTCGCGGTCTCGAAGGTGCGAATGCCGCGTTCGCACAACATCACCTGATCGTTGCCGTGTGAAGCGATGTATTCGGCGGATAAGAGAAGCTCTTTGATCGTCGAACTCATGCCGCGTTTGAGCAATACCGGTTTGTTGATTTTGCCTAAACGCTTCAGCAGAGCGAAGTTCTGCATATTGCGCGCGCCGACTTGCAAGATGTCCGCGTATTCAGCGACCAACTCCGTGTCCTCTGTGGTCACGACTTCGGTGACGACTTTCAAGCCAGTCTTATCACGCGCTTCGGCTAAAAACTTCAAGCCTTCTTCTTCGAGTCCTTGAAAATCATAAGGCGAGGTTCGCGGTTTATATGCGCCGCCGCGCAGTATGTGCGCCCCTGCGGCTTTCACCGCTATGGCTGTTTCCATCAACTGCTCGCGGGTTTCGACGGAACAAGGACCAGCCATGACGACTAAACGATCACCGCCAATTTCTAAATCGCCGATGCGAATCGTGGTCTTTTCCTGCTTCAACTGGCGGTTGACCAATTTATAAGGTTGCAGAATCGGCACGACGTTTTCAACGCCCGGCACGGCGATCAGATTGTGCAAGTGGTCTTTGTTGTCGCCGCTGCCGACTGCGCCGATGACGACGCGTTCTTCGCCGCGAATCAGGTGCGGGTTATAACCGTATTTTTTTATCTGCTCACAGACTTCTTGAATCTGTTCTTCGGTGGCTTCAGGTTTCATTGCAATAATCATTTCGATTTTCCTCTTCATCCTCATCATAAAATTTCCTCACGATCTTTAGCGCCTCTGGAATTTGCTGGAAAGAGCAAAGGCGCAAAGACGCAAAGATGGTTTAGTCGCTGCCCCAATAAGAGCCGAGCACGCGAATGCTTTCCGTCATTTCAGACAGATGAGCGAGGGCGCGTTCGACGTGTAAATCTTTGCGGTCGCCTATCAAGTCCAAATAAAAAGTGTATTCCCAAGGTCTCCCTTCGATGGGACGGGATTCCAGTTTGATTAAGTTAATATCGCGCAGAGCAAACGCCGCCATGGCGCGAAAAAGCGCCGCCGGACGATTGGCTATGCGAAAAATAATGGAGGTTTTGCGCTGCTCGCCGGTGTTGGTTGTCTGGATTGAGTCTGCACGGTCGGTTTTGGTGAGCAATAAAAATCTGGTGAAGTTCTGCGAGTTGTCTTCTATGCTCTCGACCAAAATATTGGCGTGGTACACTTCGGCGGCAACGCTTCCGGCAATTGCCGCTTCGTCCTCGCGTTGGTTCTCCATAATGATGCGCACGCTACCGGCTGTGTCGTGCGCCGAGATGGCTTCGATTTGCGGGTGGGCGCGAAAGAATTTTTCGCATTGCGCCAGCGCCACCGGATGCGAATAGACGCGCCGCACATCTTCGAGCCGAACCTTTGGCGCGGCAATTAAATTATGAACGATTTTGAGATTGGTTTCGCCGATGATGGTCAGGTCGTGTTCTTCCAGCAGGTCGTAATTTTTAATCACCGAACCGGCAAGGCTGTTTTCAATAGGCGTCATGCTGCAATCTGCCGCGCCCGTCGCAACGGCTGCAAACATTTCCTCGAAGGTGCGATACGGAATGCTTTCGATGTTTGCGCCTAATAATTTTTTCGCCGCCGCTTCGCTGAATGCGCCGCGTTCGCCTTGATAAGCGACTACTGTTGCTTTGCTTTTATTCTCTTCGTTCATCAATTTATCTATCGCCTCTGGTTT
>JANMSG010000148.1:0-14870 GCA_031389065.1 Acidobacteriota bacterium
CGCCTTGCGTAAAACCAATTACGTAAAGTCCCCAGTGATAACCTATGGAATCGAGTCCTTGCGTAAGCGCCTGCTCATAGACGGCTTTGGCTTCGTCAAAACGGTTGAGGCACATCAAGGCGATGGCGAGATTGGAATAGGGTTGCGCCCGCGAAGGATTCAAGCGTATGGCTTCCTCTGCTTCTTCGATGGCTCTGTCGAATTGTCCCATCTGCGCGTAATAGAAAGCCAGCGTATTGGGCGGTTCGGGGGCGCGCGTATAGGTCTGCTTCCAGAGTTCCAGGACTTCAATCGTCTTATCAAGTTCCCGCGTGGTAATCGAGTAGTAGCGCCAGGAGATGAATAGCTTCTCGCGTTCGCTGACACGCTCTTTGATCTCGAATGCTTTGGTTGCCGACTCTGCGGCGAGTTCCGACTGACGGCTGTTATCATAAGCCACTGCGAGGCGTGCGTGCGCCATCGCAAATGTCGGGTCTAATTCGACAGCCCGTTTATAAAACGGGATTGCTTCAAGATAGCGGCCGCGAGTTTGTTGTTCAAAGCCTAATGAAAACGCTTTCAGAGCTTCTAAGGAAGAAGTCGTCGCCTGTTCGATTGCCGCGTCATATTTTTGTATGGTGCGCAGTGATTCGCCTAACTTTTCCCGTAGATTTGATGCCGCTTTACCGAGCGCTGTCAGTACCTGTTCTTTGCTTTCGGCTTCTACCTGCTGGCGCGCGATGGCGTCTCCCGTTTGGGCATTTATCGCTTCAATTGAAATCACATAATGGCTTCCAAGACTTGAAATGGAACCTGCCAGCAGCGCTTTCAAGCTTTGACGCTGGCAAATTTCACGCGCCACAGGCACCGTCAAGCGCTCCTCCTGCGAGCGATTCATATAGCGCAAGGTCTCGCGGATTCGTTCGTCTGAAAAAATACTCAGGAAGGGCGATTGTTCCAGTTGCACGGCTAACGCTTGTCTTAACGTGCCGTCAAATACCGCATCGCCCGTGGTGTTGGCGAAATCCGTCAGCAGAACCGTATCGCGTTCGTTTAAGACCAGCGTTTTGCGCGGATGGAACCACAATGTCGCAATCGCAAAGATGCTTAACAGGACAAGTATTGCGAAAGAGGTTTTATGCTGCTTGATCTTTGAAACAAGCTGTTGCGAAATTGACCCTGTGGCGGCCGCATGGATCCCCAAGCTGTTGCGCGCCGTCTCTTTTACTGTGAGAACCGGTGTCGGAGCAATCTCACGGGTGGCATAGAAATCGGAGCCCGCCCTCGCTTCCAGTTCCGTACGATGCTCTACACGATATTGTAACGCTCGCAGATCAGCGATTAATTTTACTGCCGACTGGTACCGCTCCTCGCGGCTTTTACTCAAGGCTTTCATGACAATCTGATTGAGCGCTTTGGGGACATCCTTTGCATATTGAGTGAGGGGAACCGGATCCGTGTTCAAGATAGCTGCAATTACATCAACGGATGTTTCGCCCACAAAGGCTCGCTTGTTGCTGATCATTTCATAGAGAATTAAACCCAGACTGAAGATGTCGCTTCTGGCATCCACGGGTAAGCCGCGAGCCTGTTCAGGCGACATATAGCTGGGGCTTCCCAAAACTACATTGGAATCTGTGTTGATGAGAATTAAGGTAGGGTCTCCGGTATTTTGGTTATGATAGGTGTGTTTCTCTGTAAAGTTCTCCGTGAGTTTCGCGATACCGAAATCTAAAACTTTGATATAGCCGTCGGGTCGCAGCATGATATTTTCAGGTTTGATATCACGATGAACGATGCCAGCCTCATGCGAAGCTGCCAGGGCGCTGGCGACTTGTATGGCGATATCGAGGATTTCTTTAAGGCTCATCCTGGCGCGTGAAAAATGCTCGCGCAAGGTTTCCCCTTCAACAAACTCTGTGGCTATGAAATGGGTGTCTTGGTCCAAGCCGACTTCGTAGATGGTGATAATGTTCGGGTGATTGAGAGCCGATGCGGCATGCGCTTCCTGCTCAAAGCGACGTAATTGACCGAAGTCATTGGTAAAACCGGGTGATAAAATCTTCAAGGCAACACGCCGTCTCAAATGCGTATCTTCGGCAAGATAAACCTCTCCCATTCCGCCCACGCCAATCTTTTTAATCACTCGATAATGGGATATGTTTTCTTTGATCATGACTATTTGTAAGATTGTCGTTGTCTGGTCAATCCCGACTACTTTTGATTTCACTACCTATGAACTTGTCGCAGAGGGCAACAAAGAATCTTAAAGAAATTCCTCAACGCGCCTGAATATGAGAAAGCTCACTTAGGATATCATACGAAGCAATAGCAAAGTAGCTAGGGAGTAGCTAGACTTTCGCCTTCGAAAAAAACGTATGACTCTCTTAAACAAAGGGTTTTATTGATGGTCAGTCGTCCATAGTGGAAAGCGATTTCAAAATCGTAAAGGCAAAATTAAAATGCCCCTACCTGACTCTGCAGGAATTGTTTCAACGACAGCCAATAAAGCTGTAACAACGACGACACGCAACTGACAACTGACATTTTCTTTGTTATCTTTTTATACGTAACATTTTTGTTACATTAGCGCTCACACAAGATTGAGATTTGAGGAAAATAATGAAACCGAAAATCATACTTGCGCGCAGACTCATGCTGTTTGCGTTGATTGCATCACTTTTGTTTGTTCCGATGTTTCACCAAACTTCAACGTTGACCGCAACGGCGCAGGACATCTCGCCGACAGGGGCGCTGCAAGAATTGAGCATTGATGATGGCTCTGGCGTTTGCGCGGCGGGAACTGGGGCAAACCAAAATGGAAAAGGCTTCGGTTGGGCGAACAAACTTACGCCTACCACTTACCCTGCCACTTTACGTAGCGTGACCATAGGTTTCAATCGCCTGGTAATCGGCCGTTCTGCGGTTCAAGACGCGCTCTATCGCATCGTCGTTTATGCTGACCTGGAGGGTGACGGTCCATCAAACGGACAGCAACCTCTGGCTACCTTCACAGGGCGCGTGCGTGGTGAGTTCAATGATTTCATGACTTTCAATCTTATCTCACCTGTGACCATTAACGCTGGCAGTTTTGTCGTCGGCGCCATAGACGATTTTGGTTTCGGACAATTTCCTGCCTTGATAGATGTCCCCGGCAAATCTACTCCTCGTGGCTCTGAATCGTTCGTCTCTTTTGATGCGGGTGGCATTTGGGTAACCCAGGCGTCCATCTTTGGTACTGTGCCGAATTGCGAACTCAACACACCGTTTCCCACCGCCGCTGGCAGTTGGTTGATACGCGCCACCGTGGAGAGTAATCCGGTAGATATTCCTGTGGTAACGCGCATCAAAGACCCCGCCGCCGTTGAACCTTGGGGCGTAGCGTTCGGCACTACGCCCCAGGGAGTCCCGGAGGTGCTCGTGACTAACTACGTTTCCGACAATGTTACAACTATCAAAACTTCTGACAGCAGCTTTCAGAATCTGGCTGTAGGCGATGGCCCGGGCGGAAATGCCGACGGTCCATACGGCGTTGTTACAAACCCCGGGAGTGGGCGAGTCTATGTCACGCTGTTTGGTTCGAACACGATCCCATCGAAAGAATTTCCTACGGATTATTCAACCGTCGCCGCAAACGGTCGTGTAGCTGTATTGGAGAGACAATCGAACGGAACCTACACCCAAGCCAGTTTGATAACTGTGGGCAAAGGACCAAAATTTGCCGCTTACGGAGGAAGAGGATTCATAAATACAGCCTTCGTAGAGAAATTATATGTGCCCTGCAGTGGAGCCAATCGCGTTGATGTGATAAACATAACGACGAACCAGAAGGTGCGTGAAATCGCTGTAGGCAATGAACCATCAAGTTGTACGTTCTCTCCGCTGCAGGGAAAGATTTACGTGACCAATGCAGGCGACGGAACGATTTCCGTAATTGATGTTAAGACAGACACGAAAATTAAGGATATAACCATTCCCACGACAGCGCCGCCTGCGCCGGGACTCCCCCCATTACCTGCTTTACGAAACCCCATAAGTGGAGCCATCTCTTCGACTAATAATAATCTCTATGTTACCTACAATGGCGCAAGCGATGCGCCACACGGTGCCATCGTGGAGATTAATACTTGTAGCGACAGCTTCGTTCGCTTTGTCACAGATCAGACCATCACAGGAACCGCAGCCGGGTCGGCAGGCGCATCAGGCATTCCTGCACCAACTGCCGCACTCACACGCGATGCGGGAACCGGACTCACTCCCAATGCAGGTGGCGGAGGCGGAGGACCTTTCGGTATTAGCTCTCTCACTACGACTAGTGGGCTTTCTTCCAACTTGGTGATGTTTACCAACGATGCTCTTGGCATTGTCGGCGCGATTGATGCGCGTATAGACCAGGTGGTCACTGCGCCTCCGATTCTCCTTGCGAATTGCCCAAAACCCAGAGGTGTGGCCAGCCAAAGTATCCCAACCTCTGGACTTTCTCCAACCCTTGCCTATGTGGCTTGTGGGCAACCTGATAATTCGGTGTTAGCCATCAGGCTACCGGCTTTGCGCGAGAACATTACTGACGTGCCTATGGCTACTTTGATAAGTGTAGGGAAGAAGATTTTTATTACGGGAAAAGGATTTGTAACGGGTAGTCGTATCGAAGCAATAGACCCGGACACAGGTTTGTGCTTGACTTTCCAGAACCCGCCAAAAGTAACCAATAATGGAACCGAACTGGTTCAAAAATCGCCACTCAGTGATGGACGCACCATCAAATCAGTTTTCCGCGGGCGCGGCAGTCCTGTCTATTTCCGCATCATCAACCCTGATGGTTCTATACGCATTACTTCTGTGCCGGGAATCGCAGTAGACCCTCCGGGGCTCATCGAGGAGAGCGGAAAGTAGGCCTCAGAATTTTGCCTTAAAAAACCAATGCCTTGAAAACGACTCCAGCAGCCAGTTTCAAGGCATTGGCTTTTACAGAGAGAAGATTTCCAGCTGTGCAACGCTTGACTCTCCAGTCTGAATCCTGAATCCTGAATCCTGACCTATGAACAAGCATTTTCAATTTCGCATCACCCAGGAAGATGCGCGACAGCGGCTGGATGTTTTTCTGGCTTCTCGCATAGGCGATTTGAGCCGTATACGAATCGCCAATCTTCTGGCAGCAGGGGCCTGCTCTGTAAATCAGCAAACCGGAAAAGCCGGCTATCACATTGTTGTTGATGATCTGATAGAGATGACGCTCGACGATACCGTTTCCACATCCATGAGCGCGGAAAATATTGCGCTAGAGATTCTCCACGAAGACGAACAAATCGTCATCGTTAACAAGCCCTCGGGAATGCTCGTGCACCCGAACAAAAATACCAAAAGCGGCACTCTTGCCAATGCTTTGGCATATCACCTCAATCCGCAAATTGATGGTTTGCAAGCAGTCGTTCGTCCGGGCTTGGTGCACAGGCTCGACCGCGCTACGTCCGGCTTGATGGTGGTAGCGAAAACCCAGAAAGCGTTGAGCATTCTGACGAAACATTTTCACAAACGACTGGTCAAAAAACTTTACCTGGCGGTAGTTGAAGGGAGTTTGAAAGAAGATGCAGGTTCCATCATCGCGCCGCTCGGGCAAGATGAAACCAGACGACCACCGCGATGGGTGATGGAAGGAGGTAAGTACGCCGAGACCGGCTTTCGCGTAGGGGAACGAAGGAACGGCGCGACGCTTGTGGAACTTGAGCCAGTCACAGGGCGCACCAATCAATTGCGGATTCACTGCGCCTACATCGGTCATCCGATTATCGGCGATGCAGTTTACGGCGCTTATCAATCGGCAATCTGGAGTGCGGTGTCTGGTGTCAAAAGGATAAGTGACGAACAGAGCGCAAAGCCTGAAGCGCAAGGTGCGGAGCGCACATCAGAACCAGTAGCTGACAATGAACAGCCGACAGCAAACAATCAGCAATGGGCGATGATGGACGCGCCGCAGACTCCAGATTCCCGCCTCCGGACTCCAGACTCCGTCAGATTGTGTCTGCACGCATCCCGGCTTGAGTTTCATCATCCTGATGGCGGTCGGTGGATGGAGTTTCACGCGCCTCTGCCGAAAGAGATTGAACAAATGTGGGAATCCTTCGCCAGGGTGTGAATCGGAGTTGTTCGCAATCAATAGGGAGAAAATCTTGCGCTCGAATTTCAGAAGGTCTGCTTAGCCAAAGCTTTCGGCGTAGGGCATCTCATTACGTAGCGATTCCAAGGAGTTCGCCTATCTCTCTTCGACACACTGATGCGTCTTTATCGCCACATAACCGGCTTGTCGCAAAGCTTGTTTAGATACTTGTATGGTTACTTGCTCGCTCATAGTTTTTTACTAGGCGTCAAAGTAAAGCTGAAATTCCATAGGCGTTGGGCGCATTCTGATGGTGTCAATCTCCTTTTGTCGCTTATAGCTGATCCATCTTTCAATGAGCGACTCCGTGAAAACATTACCCTTCAACATGAAGTCGTGGTCTGCTTCCAAAGCATCGAGAGCCTTATCTAGTGAAGCCGGTAAAGTCGGCACCTGCTTCAATTCTTCGGGCGACAAATCATAAATGTCTTTGTCCAGGGGTTCGCCCGGATGAATCTTGTTTTGTATGCCATCAAGCCCCGCCATCATCATCGCCGCAAACGCCAGATAAGGGTTGCACGAAGGGTCCGGGAAACGGACTTCCAGGCGCTTTGTATTGGGCGCTTCGGAATACATCGGTATACGAATCGCCGCCGACCGATTGCGCCATGAATAAGCCAAATTTACCGGCGCTTCATAACCCGGCACTAATCGCTTGTAGCTATTCGTGGTTGGCGCAGCCAGCGCGGCGATTGCCGCAGCGTGTTTCAAAACGCCGCCGGCATAATACAGAGCCATCTCCGAAATCCCTGCGTATTCACTGCCGGCAAACAGCGGCTTATCATCTTTCCACAAACTTTGATGACAGTGCATACCGCTGCCGTTATCGCCAAACATAGGCTTGGGCATGAAAGTCGCTGCTTTGCCATAATAAAACGCCGTGTTCTTGACAATGTATTTGAAGAGCATGACGTTATCGGCTGTACCCAGCAAAGTCGAAAACCTAAAATCAATCTCGCATTGTCCGCCAGTGGCAACTTCATGATGGTGCATCTCTGGCACGATGCCTACGGCTTGAAGGTTTTGCACGATGTCCGAGCGTAAATCGTGGAGTGAATCAACCGGAGGAAGCGGCACATAGCCTTCTTTGTGGCGTATGCGATAGCCAAGATTATCTTCCAGACGACCAGAATTCCAAATGCCTTCGGCAGACTCGAACCGATAGCCCGCGCTGTTAGTTTCGTTGTGGTAACTGACATGATCGAATATGAAAAACTCTGCTTCGGGACCAAAAAAACAGTAATCGCCTATGCCTGTTTGACGCAGATAATTTTCCGCGCGCACCGCCACGGCACGTGGATCCATCTCGTACCCTTCTTTGGTCAAAGGGTCAACGATATTGGCTAACATACAAAGTGTCGGCTCTTCGAAAAACGGGTCTAGCCAAAATCTTTGAGGGTCAGGAACCAGCAACATATCCGATTCATTAATCGAAGCCCAGCCGCGCAGACTGGATGCATCAAAACCTATCCCTGCTTCAAAAGTGCCTTCGTTGAATTGGTTGATAGGAATAGTTAAATGATGCCAGGCTCCGGGCAAATCCGTGAATCTCAAATCAACGAACTTGACCTGCTCGTCAACGGCAAAGCGTAAAAGTGTTTTGGGCATCCGGCGAATTCCTCCTAATATAAAGGCTTGTAAATTAGCAAATCAGCATATAGCCCTGTGATAAACAGTGTCAAGAAATCAACGATTTTAGGATCGAAGATTTACCAGCTTCTCGTGGAACCAAATTACGAATTGAGATTGAGAGAGGGTGAAATTAAGGCAAGGATTATAGCGGATAACTTTTCGTTTAAAATAATTAAGGCCGCCGATTTTCATCAGCGGCCTCTTGGTCAGAGTACGGAGCCACGCCCCCTTGTGCCTCTGCACTCTGAACATTTTCTCTGTCTGTCGCTTCTCAGTACTACTTCTTTTGTTTACGTAGCTGCTCGCTCTTACATCAAAGTTGGTGTTGAATGGAAGGCAGGGCCCCCATCCTCCCTTCCATTCTCAACCCTTTAGTTCTTCATCCCGCAGTTACTCTGAGCAGAAGAGGTTTCTTTTGTTTTCAAACTGTTGAACTACCAGAACCACGCATACCTTGGCAAGCCTTGTGCCATTACGTATGCCAGACCGGGCGGAAAGGGCACATCGGCTTTTTTGAAGAAAGTTAAAGCAAAATCCTTAAAAGTTCACTTTAACTATTTATACAATTCAATAGAGTACCCACTGACAATTCACGTCACTAAGGAATAACAATTCGCGTCACCAACGTTTTTTGCTATCCCCTAAAGCCTCCACTAACTGATTTAGGAATAGAAAAAAACATATGCTTTTTCAACACTTTGCCGATTTGGACAGAATTTGCCATCGCCTTATGACAATAGGCGGTTGCAGGTGGTATTTTTTTCATACTGAGGTATAGCCCAATAGCTTTCACTGACAATTTGTCTCTCTAAGCTGGCATCAATTGTTAGTTATGTGAGTATCGTTTTTTGAGAAAAGAGAAAAAGAAATCATCCTGACGCGTGGACAGGTGATATCCTACGCCTGCTAAAGCCGTGAAACTTATGTTAAATTTAGCTTGCGAGTTTATCGCGCAAATCTTGAGGATGTAATATCCATGTCGCAGCCATATCAGAACTACTTTTGATGAGAGAATATCCGCACAACCCTTTGGCAATGCCCGCTTCAACTTCGGCGTTATCCTTTGATGAAGCTCTAGCTGCTGCGCGTGAAGGTATGGTAACGCGCCAGACAGCTTCCCTACTTATACAAGCTAATGATGGTCAAGAGCTTGATTTGCTCATGAAAGCTGCTTCGGAACTTCGCGAGCGAGTATATGGACGCTTGGTCAGCTTTTCTAAAAAAGTCTTTATTCCTCTGACGAATTTGTGCCGTGATTACTGTGGATATTGCACATTTCGTAAAGATCCTGGCCAAAGTGGCGCACATACTATGACGCCTGATGAAGTCTTAGCTGTGGCTGAAGCTGGCGCGCGCCTGGGTTGTAAAGAGGCCTTGTTTAGTCTTGGAGACCGACCCGAAGCTCTTTTCCCTGAAATGCGCGATACGCTGCGCCGTTTCGGTCACGCGACAACACTTTCTTACCTGACTGAAATGTGCGGGCGCGTTTTGCGAGAAACCAGCCTTTTACCACACGCAAATCCCGGGCTCATGGGACGCAGAGATCAAGAGAGGCTCCGTCAGTTTTGTCCGAGCATTGGGTTGATGCTCGAAAGCTCTAGCAATCGCCTTAACCAGGCAGGAATGCCACACGACAATGCTCCAGATAAGCTGCCCAGACTTCGGCTCAAGACGATCGCAATAGCCGGTAGACTCGGTATCCCTTTCACCACAGGCATTTTGATCGGCATTGGCGAAACTCTGGATGAAAGAGTAGAGTCGCTCTTTGCCATACGTGAACAAAACGATAGCTACGGTCATATTCAAGAAGTCATCATTCAGAACTTTCGCGCCAAACCCGACATTCCTATGCGTCATCACCTGGAGCCAAGCCTGATTGACCTGGCTCGTACGATAGCTGTAGCTCGATTGGTTTTAGGTCGTGTCAATATTCAGGCTCCACCCAATCTATCTGATGAGAATTATCCGTTCCTGCTGCGGGCGGGGCTCAATGATTGGGGTGGCATCTCTCCGCTGACAAGAGATTACATCAACCCCGAAAAGCCTTGGCCTCATATCGAGTCGCTGCGAACCCAAACTGCTGCCGCAGGGTATCAACTGAAAGAGCGGCTCTGCATATATCCGGAAGTTGTCATTCGAGATGAATTTGCCAGTGAAGAGATTGCTCATCGCGTCCGCTCGCAAGCAGATCATGCAGGTTATGCAAAAGAGCCATCCATATCCGTGACCTGAAACACTCCAGAAGTACGAGAGCATGAGTGTTCGTTGCGAGGAAGATGCGTTTTCAAGAAGAGGACATAAAAATGAGAAGCAATTCTATAAAGATGCGTAACGAAGTCTCTTTTGGCAATCAAGCGATGATGAGTGCCTTGCTCTCAAGCATTGATAAACGTGTGGCAAGGGTGCTTGACCAGGCCTGAGGTGGTCAGGAATTAAGCTATGAAGAGGGGCTAATACTTGCACATACGAGCGGCTCTGAATTGGAAGCTTTGGTGCTTGCCGCAGATATCGTGCGGCGCGAGCGGGTTGGCGATGTGATTACCTACGTCATCAACCGCAATATCAACTTCACCAATATATGCTTCATCGGCTGTCGGTTCTGTGCCTTCAGCCGCGCCCCACGCGAAAAGGATGCTTATTTTCTATCATTTGACGAGATTGCCAAGCGCTCACAGCAAGCCTGGCAGTTGGGCGCTACCGAAGTCTGCATTCAAGGTGGATTGCCGCATGGGCTAGACCCATTTTACTACCGTGATATTCTTCAAGTTATTAAAGATGCCACCCCCGATATGCACATTCATGCCTTCTCGCCTATGGAGATCGTTTACGGCGTAGAGTTGACCCAAATGCCGCTCGCAGAATATCTCTGTATGCTCAAGGAAAATGGGCTCTCTACGTTACCGGGCACGGCTGCAGAGATTTTGGATGATGCTGTTCGACATCAGATTGAGCGCATCAAGTTGAAGGTGAACGAGTGGGTTGAGGTCATCACGACGGCGCACCGTTTAGGAATCCGCACGACATCAACGATGATGTATGGCCACACAGAGACCGAGGAGCACTGGGTTCGGCACCTGATGTTGCTACGCGATATTCAAAAAGAGACCGGCGGGTTCACAGAGTTTGTGCCACTGGGCTTCGTGCATCAATTCACGCAATTGTACAAATCCGGAGATGCACGGCCGGGACCGACGCTGGATGAACACTTGAAAGTGCACGCGCTATCAAGGCTGATGCTGCAGGGTTGGATAGACAACATACAAGTATCCTGGGTGAAGATGTCGCGCGATTTGGCGCAGATGTGTTTGCGCGCCGGAGCCAATGATTACGGCGGCACCTTGATGAATGAAAACATCTCGCGGCTTGCCGGAGCGACTGCTGGAGAATATCTATCGCCTGAAGAATTCCAACTGCGCATAACCGAGCTTGGTCGCATCCCCGCAGAGCGCACTTCTACTTACACGATATTGAAAAGATTTGAAGAAACTGAAGTGCGAGCACAATGAAATGACAATTCACGCTTCGTCTTCCGTGCCTGAAAAAATAACGAACATCAAGGCGCTGTTCAGCGGCACAGACAATTGCATTCTCTCAGCCCTTCGTCTCGCTTGGTGTGATACACAAGCATGGCAAGTGCTAAGAATAAACTGGCGACTGCAGGCGTACGACTGGTAATATGCGAGTCTGAATTTTATTCAAATCATCGGAATTCCTAACAAATAAGGAGCAAAAATGAGCTGTCCTGAAATAGAAGTTTTCGTTCGCAATTGGAATTACACACACAAACAGACTTCCAGAATCGTCAGAGCCACGCCGCAAGACAAAATGGAATGGCGACCGAAAGAAGGCATGTTTACGCTGCGAGAGTTAGTCACCCATATTCCTCAAGCAGAGTTGGCTTTTGTTCGCACAGCCATGGATGGCAGCTATAAAAAAGTTGAGCTTGATCTGTCAAAAAGTACGCCGGAAGAAATCGCCAATATCTTTGACGAGAATCACGCGAATCTCGCCGCCGAAGTTGCAACGCTCAGTGCAGAGCAGTTGGATCAGGAGGTAGAGTTCGTCGGTCATAAACTGCGCTGCAAAGATTTATTGAAAGTCCTTGTCGAACACGAGATCCATCATCGCGGACAGTTGTACACATACTTTCACCTTGCCGATGTTGAACCACCGAAACTCTACGCATAAGAAGCAAAGCAAAAGTAAAAGGGCTATGGCAAAGTTGTAACGAGCTTTGCCGTAGACAGCGAAAAACTTTTGCTTAAGCGCTTCATTCAACTGATTGAGCAACAAGCTATGGCAAAATCCAACAACAAGCCTTTAGAACAAAATGCCAAATTACCTCAAAAGAAAGTTCGTGTCGTTCAAGCCCACAAAGCTTCACCTGCTGTGAAGGAAAAAACATTGCCTACAGTGAAAGCGATTGGTGCGGAAAAGGAAAAATCGGTTGCGTCTGCGAAAAAGGAAAAATCTACAGTCGGGTTCGAGCGCGTCTTCGAACAGATTTATCGCCTGGTGCTTCGCATCCCTGCCGGAAGAGTGATGACCTACGGGCAGATCGCTCGTTTATTGGATGAACGCTACAGCCCGCGTCTGGTCGGTTGGGCAATGCACGCCACGCCGAAAGATGAGCGCAACATCCCCTGGCATCGTGTCATCAATTCGCGCGGCGCAACCTCAACAGGGCGTTTGATTTTGCACGAGCCGGATATGCAACGCCTGTTGCTTGAAAATGAAGGCGTGATCTTTAACGACAAAGCCGTATGCGATCTGCGCGTTTTCCAATGGTCGCCCGTACAACGAAAGTCGAAAGCGAACGCAAAAGTTAAATCAAAGTTGAAAATGATAAAGTAGGGGGCAGCACACGCGCCTGCCCGGATTTTGCGGAGCAAAATGAATCATCGTGCTGTCGCACGATTCGGGCAAGGACAAGCCTTGCCCCTACTACCTTCATCCACTCACCAATAAAAAAGGCTGGAAAGAGAGAGTAATGGAAATAACGCCCGACATAGAACAAAAAATACGTGAACGATTTGAGACCAACCACTTCCCTCGACTGCTCGGCATAGAGATTGACTCGATAGAAAACGGCACCGCACGTTTGAGTGTAGAGGTGACCGAAAAACTATTACAGCTTGCAGGCATCATGCACGGCGGTGCCATCGCTACGCTGATAGATACGGCTGTAGCAATGGCTATCGTGAGCGTTTCCGAACCTGACTCTAAATTCACAACAGTTGAATTGAAAGTGAATTATCTGCGCCCGCTCAAAGAAGACCGCATTGTCGCCGAAGCCCACATCATTCAAAACGGTCGCCGTATTGTCGTTGCTGATTGCGATGTATTCGACGCGCAAGGCAAACTCGCCGCTAAAGGCTTGTTGACATACATACGGCTTTAGAAAGGCAATAGCATCAGAGGTGTTAAATATTATGATATTTGCCTATTCGACAGACGATCAAACTCTCGATGTCTTTCCCGACGAGACTGCGGCAATCTCTTACTGCGAAGGCATTGATGTTGAAGATGGCATCTGGATATTCTGGGATGATGAGGGTATTCCCTTGTTTGCGGAATTCATTGTGCCTAATAAACGCGAAGGGCATTGCTTGACCAATGGTAAATATCACCTTGTCCAAAACCCAGAAATGACTCAGACTCCATTACTGGAAGCGCTCGAACACATTGGGGCTGTTGAAGGTCAGCGACCATTCAACACGATAACCGCAATTAAGCAACATCTAACCTCGCGCTCAAGAAAGATTCCCACCTAAACGCTTTATAATTCATTATTCTGGATTGCTAAATCAACGATGACCGCGAAAGATTATTTCAAATGAAATCACAAGATGACAAAGCACAAAAGTTATTTGACGCTGCAAGCAAAGCGGAAGATGAAGGAAACCTCAGCAAGGCACTTCGGTTATTTAAAAAAGTAGCCGAAATGGAGAAGAACTATATTAACCCAATAGTAAGAATCGCCAATGTTCTGCGCAATCAAGGTCAATGGAAAGACGCGATACAGGCTGCACGGAAAGCGACAAGGCGCTGGCCTAATTTACCCAAAGTACATTTTGCTTATTTAATCATTGGAGGTTGTTATCGGGAGCAAGGGCAATTCCTACGAGCCGAACGTGCCTATCGGCAAGCGCTGGCAATCGAGCCGCAACCTTGGACTTGGGTTCTTCTTAGTAATGTACTCTTGCGTTTAGGGCGTCCTGACGAATCAATTATTTGCCTTCAAAACGCTCTCAAGATTGATCCGAATTATGAAGAAGCCCATTATAATCTTGGAGTCGAATACAAATTGCGCGGACAGAATATTCGTGCTGAAAAGCATCTTCGGCGAGCCATTGAAATTGACCCTGATTACGCTATCGCTTATGCAGAGCTGGGGTTTATATTAATTCGGGACAAAAAGGGAGTGCGCGATAAGATTAAAGCTACCGAAGCTGTCCGCCTGTTAAAGAAATCTATCAAATTGTATCCAAATTACGGCTGGTCGCGTGTTTATCTGGCAAATGCGTTGTGGGGTTTTAGAAAGTTAAAGGCTGCCGATGAGCAATATCGTAAGGTTATAGAGTTGTGGCCTGACGATTCTTTATCATACTGGTGTTACGGTGGTTTTCTTGCTTATGAAGGTACTAATGATTCTTTAGCAGAAGAGTATTTAAGAAAGGCTGTAGAGCTAGACCCCAAAGATGATGAAGCCAATTATAATCTGGGCAAACATCTTCATTATTGGGACAGAAACGATGAGGCAATAAAGTTTTTGAAGAAAGCCGCCAAGCAAGGGCACAAACGCTCTACAAAGATTCTTAAAAAGATAGAATCGCAAAGCTAAGAGGAATAACTCGACATTGCCACCAAAAAGCAAATCCGAAATCACCTGCCTGCACACAGGGGCTTTACAAATTCACTAATCTGCACACTCAACAACACCATGCCGCAGTTTGAGTAAATTCAAAGTGAACGCTACAATAACAATTTTACTGATGCAACTTGTTTCATAATTGAATTGGCTTGCGGCGAACCAGCGCCTGGAAAGTTTCGTTGACCAGATATGACTCCTTTCAAAAGACTGCTCAGCTACTTCGCGCCCTAC
>JANMSG010000149.1:0-10142 GCA_031389065.1 Acidobacteriota bacterium
GCGGTAGCGACCGGGTACGCTGCACCCGGTCGCTACCGCTCCCGGTTCTGACCTTCCCCTTGACTCGGCATCTTGGTGTGCCGCTCATATAGGGGCGTAGCCCCAGTGCTAAAAGAGAGCGAGTGACGGAAAGGCTCAGCCTATCCGCACATCAGGCGGCAAAGCCGCAGAAAATTGTAATCATCAGCAAATGGAGAAAATCTAATGGACTACACTTTGACCGATGAACAGGAGCAACTGCGACGCCTCGTTGAAGAATTCGTCACCCGCGATGTGAAACCTTACCTCGAAAAACATGGCAAGGAAGATTTCCCTTGGCCCTTGTTTCGCAAGCTTGGTGAAATAGGGCTTGCGGCAATTCCATTTCCTGTTGAATACGGTGGCGGCGGACTCGATTACATGAGTTATTCGCTGGTGCTTGAAGAATTGTCCAGACTCGGCAGCAGTCTAGGCGGCGTGCTGGCTGTGCATGGCTTGCCGCAATTGATTCTTTCCAAATTCGGTACAGACGAACAGAAGAATAAATATCTTCCGGCGATGTCTCGCGCAGAACTTTTGGGAGCCTTCGCGCTGACAGAACCACACGCCGGTTCAGACGCTCAAGCAATCAAAACACGAGCCGAATTGAAAGGTGATGAATATGTTCTGAACGGCCAAAAGATTTGGATAACCCACGGCGGTGAAGCAGATGTTTATCTGGTTATGGCTGTGACCGAAAAAGGCATAGGGGCAAAAGGCATCAGTTCATTCATCGTCGAAAAAGGTGCGTCAGGTCTTTCATTCGGCAAGCGCGAACGCCCTATGGGATTGCCGCATCACACACGCGAAGTTTACTTTGAAGATTGCGCGATTCCGAAGGTGAATTTGATTGGCAACGAAGGCGACGGTTTCAAAGTGGCGATGACGGCGCTCGATTCAGGACGCATAACGGTTGCCTCGACTTCGATAGGCATGGCGCAAGCGGCACTCGATTACGCCTTGAAATACGCCGTCGAACGCAAAGCCTTTGGCAAAAACATCGCCGAATTTCAAGGCATACAATTTATGTTGGCGGATATGGCTGCGGCAGTTGAAGCGGCGCGCTGCGTAACGCGAAAAGCGGCGTACTTGCGCGATAGAGGATTGCCGTTTAACTTAGAGGCTTCGATGGCAAAGTTGTTAGCGACGGATGCGGCAATGAAAGTGACGACGGACGCTGTACAGATTTACGGCGGTTACGGCACCAGCGAAGATTATCCGGTTCAAGAACTATTTCGCGAAGCCAAGATCGGGCAAATCGTCGAAGGCACGAATCAGATTCAACGTATGCTGATCGCCCGCGAGTTATTGAAGAAATTGCGGCAGTAATCGGTGGTCAGTAGCCGGTAGTCGGTAGCCGGATTTAGATGAGAGATAGTCTTGGATTGCCGCTGACTTTTTCTTTTAACAGGAGGGTTTATGATGGGTCTTGGCTTACCAGAACTTTTTATTTTCTTGATAGCTATTACTCCGCTGATTGTCTGTTTTGCGAAATGGGCGTTCAGGAAAACAGAATGAGTATGGACGACAAAATCAAAAATGTTAAATCGCTGACGACTGCCTTTTCTCGGTTTCCCACTTTCCACGATGCCGAAGTCTTCGCCAAGATGGCAGGTAACATTTTGCACCCTCCAATGACTTGCCAAACATACTCTGCATGATTGAGTTGTGAAAGCGACCCAGCCGGTTTTCTCATTTTCTCAGGCTAATAACTAGGTGAAATATTCTGTAAGCAAAATGATTCACCTTCAATGATTTCAGCCGCAAAATCTTGATGTAAAAGTGAGGATAGACTATGAAAGTTTTTCTAAAAGTCTTTACGATCTGTCTATTGCTATCGCAGGTGACAACGCTTGCTTCGCAGAAGTCTTCTGCACCGATTCGCATAATTTGTGGAGAGGAAGTGGTGTTGGGAGATGTCGTGAAAATCGGCGTGACGGGTCTTCCTGCCAAAGCCAAAATAACTTTGACTGCAGAGTTGATTGACCGAGTCGGGCGCGTATGGCGTTCATCGGCTGATTTCATAGCCACAGATAGCGGCAAAATAGATACTTCCAAACAGGCACCCGAGTCAGGGAGTTATTCAGGAGTTGATTTTCTAGGGCTGTTCTGGTCTATGCTGGACACCAAAGAAATAAAAAAAGATTCCCCGTTCATGGATACCGATGAGCGAAGTATTGTTACATTCAAAGTACTGCAAGGTGAAAAAGTCATCGCTGAAAGACAGCAGAAGCGATGGCGGCAGAAGCCCGGCGTTATATCAGAGGAAGTCAAAGATCAAGGGCTGGTGGCGACGTTTTATAAGCCGCAAGCGAATCGTCCGCGACCAGGAATTATTCTCGTAGGTGGATCAGAGGGTGGCATCAGATGGCAGAAAGAGATGGGAGGCATCTTAGCTTCGCACGGTTATGCTACATTGGCTCTTGCGTATTTCAATATGGAAACATTGCCGGCAGCTTTGGAAAAAGTACCTCTGGAGTATTTTCAGACAGCGATTTCATGGATGTCCGATCAGCCCTCCGTTGACCGGAAACAGTTAGCTGTTTTCGGGGTTTCTAAAGGCGGGGAATTGGCCTTGCTCATAGGCTCTTACTTTCCGCAAATCAAAGCGGTCGCGGCTTACGTTCCAAGTTCTGTAGTCTTTCAAAGTATTTCTCCTAAATTTTCAAAAACCTCTTCGTGGTCATTCAATGGACAGGAATTACCTTTTGTACCGTATGGAACTTCAGAAAAATATCTGAAATCGAGAAAGCTGGTTGATCTGTATGAAGCGAGTCTCGAAAACAAAGAGGCTTTTGAACGGGCTGCGATAAAGGTAGAAAAGATACAAGGCCCTGTGTTGCTGCTTTCCGGTCGCGCTGATGAACTTTGGAACTCATCTCCTATGTCTGAACAGGTCATTGCTCGCTTGAAACAACACAAGCATCGCTTTTTCTATAAACACATTGCCTATGACAACGCCGGGCATAGCATTGCCAGACCGGGCTACGTGCCCACATCGGATACGGTAAGAATAGGCGGAACCGCGCAAGGCAATGCTCACGCGCAAGCCGGCGGATGGCAGGAAGTCCTTGCCTTCTTATCCAAAAGTCTGAAAAATCAGTAGCGTTGTCCAGATGCCAAAATATTGGGGGCTTCGCATAAATGGATTTTTCCTTAACTGAAGAACAACAGCAATTCATCAAATCGCTCAGAGAATTTCTAGCAAACGAAATCATGCCGCACTCTGCAGAGATGGACAGAACGGAAACTTTCAGACGCGATAACTTGAAAGCCCTTGCCGAATTTGGCTACACAGGTTTGACCTTTCCCGAAGAATACGGCGGCACGAATGCCGATTTCGTAACCGCGACGATGGCCGGCATAGAGGTCTCGCGGGCTTGCGCTTCAACGTCACTGACCGTCGGGGCAAGCATAGCGCTTTGCGGCTATCCGATTTTGAAATATGGAACAGAAGAACAACGCCGCCGCTTTTTACCGAAATTGATTTCGGGCGAGTGGGTTGGCGCACTGGCGTTGACCGAACCGGACGCAGGTTCAGACCTTGCGGCAATCAAAACTCACGCCGAACGTCGAGGCGATACCTTCAATATCAACGGCACGAAAACCTACATCACGAACGGCCCGATTGCCAATTTGATTTTGACCTTTGTTGCAACGACCAACGAAGAAGGGAAGCGTGGCTACAGTCTGATCTTCGTTGAAGGCGATACGAAAGGCTTAAAGCGCGGGCGCAAACTTGAAAAGATGGGGGTCAGAGGCTCGCCTACTTCTGAGCTTTTCTTTGAAGACTGCGAAGTGTCTACTGAGAATTTACTTGGCGAAGAACACAAAGGTTTTCCCTTGTTGATGAAGTGCCTGGCGTATGACCGCGTCGGCATGGCTTCGTTCTGTCTGGGCATTGCCAAATCGAGTTTGGATGAAGCGTTGAAGTATGCGACGACGCGCAAAGCCTTCGGAAAAACTTTAGCGGAGCATCAAGAGATCAGTTTTAAACTCGCCGAGATGAAAGCCGAAATAGATACGGCGGAACTTTTAATACTTCGCGCCGCCTGGTTGCACGATCAAGGACACGATGTAACAACAGAAGCCTCTGTTGCAAAGTTGTACGCTTCGGAAGTCGCCAAACGCGCTGCCGATGCAGCGGTGCAAATACACGGCGGCGCGGGTTACTTCCGCGACTATCGCGTAGAGCGTTTATATCGCGACGCCAGGCTTTGCGAGATAGGCGAAGGCACCTCGGAAATTCAACGAATGATTATCGCCCGTTCGATTTTAAGCTAGCCTTCCAACAAGTATTGAAAAATGAGCCAAAACATAAAATATCTTCTGGCAGGAATCGTCGCAGTCTGTCTGATTTTTTCAGGTCTCAATCCTTTCGACAGGATGACCTGGGTTCTCGAAGTCTTTCCCGTGTTGATCGGCATGCCTCTGCTTCTGTGGTTTGATAAAAAATATAAGGTGACAATGTTGCTTTTTGTTTTAGTCACTCTGCATTGTCTGGTGTTGATGTATGGCGGGGCATATTCTTATGCGCGCGCGCCTCTGGGCTTTTGGCTGCAAGATGTTTTTCACTTCTCCCGCAATCCTTATGACCGCATCGGTCACTTCATGCAAGGTTTCGTTCCGGCAATCCTTGCCCGTGAAGTCTTGCTGCGCTCTGCAAGAATCGTAAGCCGCAGGTATCTCTTCTTTTTATGCGTTTGTGTGTGCCTGGCATTCAGCGCGTTTTATGAATTGATTGAATGGGTATCGGCTTTGATTTTAGGGCAAGGCGCTGAAGAATTTTTAGGCACGCAAGGCGACGTTTGGGATACGCAATGGGATATGTTTATGGCGCTGGTCGGTGCGCTTTCGGCATTGATTTTATTGAGCCGCATTCACGACAAGCAGTTAAATAAACTTGTGGAAACGGATTAAACTGCTGCAACAATGTCTTGCTCAATACTGTAACCGTTTGAGTTTTGTTGTATACAAAAGCTGGTGTCTTTCAGAGGCTTCTGCCCAGGATTGCGGCATACGATATTCTTTCAGCAAAATATCATTGATGGCAGCTCGAACCTGATGCGCACAAGTATTGAAACCTACTTTACCAACACCTGTTGCCAAGCCCGGCATGGCTAACGTTTTGATATGGTGAGAGATTTTTTGCCCTGCAAAAGTACCTGAAGAAAAAGTACCGTAAGTAATCAGCAGAAATATTGCTCGTGCCGCGAGGTATGGATTCACGGAATCTGACAAGTTCATTGGCACACGCATCGTTGGGGCGGTAATTAAAAAGGGGAGAGTTTCGTTGCCGGTTTCAACTACGTCCGCCTGACCGATTAGAAGTTCGCCATGATGATATTCGAAAATCTGTCGCCGGACGCGTGTTTGAATATGCGAGCCAAAGTAATTCAGGTAAAGAGCATCAATGCCCCCATCCATAAAACCAAAGCTGTTTGCAGGACTGACCACAGCATCACAAGCAACATCGAAGATTGAGCCATGATGCACCGTGACGAAATCAAGATCGCCACAGAACTTTGTCCAGGCATCAGCCAGTGATTTTTCCAATGCGGTCAGGATCAGATTCATATTTTATGATTCAGAAGACATCGAACTTCCTCTGATGATCTCCATCATTTCAGAAACTCGTGTAACTTTGGCGCGCGGACGATTCTGTTCGGCGCCGAGTTTGACTTCGTACTCGTCCAGTTTTTTCCAATCGGCATAACTTACATAATCAATCTTGCGTTCTTTCAATAACTGTTCTATCTTCGTCAAATCACGGTTCTCGTCTGCTATGCCTTCAAGCGTCTGCCAGTCTTCAACCATTGCCGCCACCGTCGAAACAGCATCCGGTTTATTGGTGCCAATGACGCCCGTAGGTCCCCGCTTTGCCCAGCCGACAACATATTCGCCTGGAATGAATTCGGCGCTCGATAGATACATCACGCGACCACCGACATTCGGAATTTTGAAACTCATATCGTCAAACGGCACGCCTTGCAAAGCCAGGCTTCGATAACCAACAGAACGCAAAACCATTCCTGCTTCCATGGTCTCGAACACGCCAGTGCCTTTGGCGCGATATCCTCCGTACTGATCAAGTACGAGGTCATTTTTTTCAAGCCTCGCATGGGTGAGCTTGCCGTCTTCGCCGATTAATTCGACGGGTGAAACGAAGAAGCGCATGTGAATCGTGCGCGGCTGATCCTGATTTGTACGTGCAGCATATTCGCGCAAGGTTTCCATGTTTTTTTCAGCCATCTTGTTATGAATCATCGCGGCTTGTCCGTGACGTTCCAGTTCTAAATCTTCCTGGGCAACCTTGATGTTTACGCCTTCGAGTTCTCCGAACTCTTTCAATTCAACATTGGTGAATGAGGCTTGTTGGGGACCGCGACGACCCAGCATGACAACTTCGCGCACTTTGCTCTGGCGAAGTTTTTCCAGCGCGTAATCGGCGATGTCAGTCTTTGCCAATTCATCGGGCGAGGTGACAAGTATGCGCGTCACATCCATAGCGACGTTGCCGTTGCCAATCACGAAGACGCGCTCGTGCGACAGATTAAAATCCAGGTCGCGATAATCGGGATGCCCGTTGTACCAGCCAACGAATATGGTCGCCGGATCGCTACCGATTAAATCTTCGCCGGGTATGCCCATGCGCCTGTCGGCTTGCGCGCCCACCGCGTAGACAATTTGATCGTAGATAGGTTTTAAATCATCGTGCGAAACATCTGTGCTGAAATTGACATTGCCAAAGTAGCGTAAATTCGGATGAGCAGCGATTTTGTCATAGACGCGCGCCACCGATTTGATGGTTTGGTGATCGGGCGCCACGCCATCGCGCACTAAACCGAAAGGCGCAGGGAAGCGATTGAATAGATCAACCGTGCCATGAAAACCACTGGTTTTAAAAAGAGCTTCGGCAGTGTAAAAACCTGCGGGACCTGCACCGATGATTGCTATGCGAACGGGTCTTGCTGCGCTTCCCAAGGGTTCTGGCATGTCTCTTCCTCTCTACTTATATCAGGCAAACTCAAGCTGCACGGGGGCTGGAATAATGCCCGCTTCGTGCGCCCGTTTGAGCAGCAATCGCACAGCTTCTCGGCCTTTTTCGACTTAATCAATTGTGTAATCGTTAACATACATTCCGACAAATTGATCGGTTAAATTTTCTTCCATGCCGCGTCCGTATTTCATGCTGTGGCGCACGGCGACTTGACGATGCGCCAGTCCGTACTCGATGGATTCGCGCAACAGTTCCGAGATGCGTTGAATGGTCTCTTCGCCTAAAGATTTTTTAATCGCGTTGCCGCCTAACGGCAGCGGCAAGCCTGTCTCCTGCATCCACCATTCGCCCATATCAATCACTTTATGGAAGCCTCGCGCAGCATAGGTCAACTGCCCTTCATGAATCAAGAGTCCCGCTTCGACCTCTCCGCTTTCAACCGCATCCATGATTTTGTCGAAAGGAATTACGGTGGTTTTTACTTCGCCCAGACATAAACGAAGCACCAGCGCGGCGGTTGTCATCTCGCCCGGTATCGCTATCGTTTTAGTTTTTACTTCATCAATCGTCATCGGCTGACGTGCAATTACCAGCGGTCCGTAATTATCGCCCATAGACGCACCCGATGTCAGCAAAGCGTAGTTGTCGAGTACATACGCGTAGGTATGAATTGAGATGGCTGTGACGTCGAGTTCGGCTTTCAAGGCTCTATGATTGAGCGTTTCTATGTCTTGTATGATGTGTCGAAAATGGTAATCGCCGGTCTCCATACTATCTGTTGCCAGAGCGTAAAACATAAACGCATCATCAGGGTCAGGGCTATGCCCGAGGGTTATTTCTCTTTTATCCATTTTGTCAAAAGCGCAAAAGCGCCAACTCCTTAATAATGTTGCGCAAGCGTTGCCAGTCGCTGCGCCAGTGATGAATCAAATTGGCGTACACCGATTTGAAATTGGACTATAGCCATCAGTGAGTGGCTTTCGCAAGTTTGCGTGGCTAAGTTATACTTTCGAATTTGATTTTGACTTATACCCTACATATAGAGGAGAACATAATATTATGACAACGATTGAACAGGTAAATGCTAGAGAAATTTTAGATTCACGCGGCAATCCCACCGTTGAAGCAGAGGTTACGTTATCGAGCGGTATCACGGGTCGCGCGGCGGTTCCGTCAGGCGCATCAACGGGCGAGAACGAAGCTTTGGAATTGCGCGATGGCGATAAAAAAAGATATCTCGGCAGAGGTGTGCAAAAAGCTGTCACCAGTATCAATACGACGATTGCAAAATTGATTGTCGGGCGCGACGTTTTAATGCAGGCAGATATTGATTTGGCTA
This sequence comes from Acidobacteriota bacterium, assembly GCA_031389065.1. Lineage (GTDB taxonomy): Bacteria > Acidobacteriota > Blastocatellia > UBA7656 > UBA7656 > JACQDB01. Next base: position 8,358 of record JANMSG010000149.1, read on the forward strand.
TGCTGAAAGCGGACGGCACACATAACAAGAACAAATTTGGCGCAAACGCCATCTTAGCGGTCTCGCTGGCGACGGCAAGAGCCGCAGCGGATGTCTTAGGGCTACCGCTTTACTCCTACCTTGGCGGCGTAGGAGGGCGCACTTTACCTGTACCCTTGATGAACATTATCAACGGCGGAGCGCACGCCGATAACAATGTGGATTTTCAAGAGTTCATGATTGTGCCTGCAGGTTTTGCGAAATTCTCTGACGCGCTACGCGCCGGCGTAGAAGTTTTTCACGCCCTTAAAGAGGTGTTGAAGAAACGCGGACATTCAACATCGGTTGGCGATGAAGGCGGATTTGCCCCGAATTTGAAATCGAACGAAGAGGCGATTGAAGCGATTTTGGAAGCCATCACGAAAGCGGGTTTCAAAGAGGGAGAACAAATCGGGCTTGCCCTGGACACCGCATCGAGCGAGTTTTATAAAAACGGCAAGTATGTTTTTCATAAGTCTGACAACTCGACGAAGAGCGCCGAAGATATGGTCAAGCTTTTTGAAAGCTGGGTAAATCAATATCCGATTGTTTCGATTGAAGACGGACTGGCAGAATCAGATTGGGCGGGTTGGGCAATTCTGACAAAAGAGCTTGGCGATAGAGTGCAACTGGTAGGCGATGATTTATTCGTCACCAATGTAGAATATTTAGCGCGCGGAATCGAAGAAAAAGTTGGCAACTCAATTCTTGTGAAAGTCAATCAAATTGGCTCGCTCACAGAAACGCTCGATACCATAGAGCTTGCGAAAACACACGGTTACACTTCGATTATTTCGCATCGTTCGGGTGAAACCGAAGACACTTTTATCGCCGATTTAGCGGTTGCGACAAACGCCGGACAAATTAAAACCGGGTCAGCGAGTCGCACAGACCGCGTGGCAAAATACAATCAGTTGCTTCGCATTGAAGAAGAGTTGGGCGCGGCTGCGCGTTTCTCAGGATTCGGCGCCTTTACAAGCGCGCGCGTCGCCGAGCGCTTCATCAAGCGAAAGAATGCAACCAAAAAGTGAACAGTGAATAGTGAATAGTGAATAGTGACGGAAAAGATTTTGGATATTAGAGTAAGTATCAGTCTTCATTAATCTGACATCCAACATCTGACATCTGAATATCTATTTTTCACTATTCACTATTCACTATTCACTATTCACTAATAGGATTTATGCCGGATTTAAAGACGCTTGGATGGAACGAGTTTTTTGAAGGGGCTTTCGCGCCTTACAAAAATGAAGGCTTCACGGTTGGTCGAGTCACCGAAGAACATCGCGGCGCTTACAAAGTCTTCACCGAAACAGAAGAACTGTCAGCCGAAATCACCGGCAAGATTCGTCACGAAGCGACCAGTCGCGCAGATTTTCCGGCAGTGGGCGATTGGGTTGTGTTAGAGAAATTGCCGAATGAAAAACGGGCTTCCATTCAAGTCGTCTTGCCGCGTCGCAGCAAGTTTTCCAGAAAAGCCGCTGGCAAAAATGCCGATGAACAGATAGTCGCAACCAACATTGATACGGTCTTTCTGGTGCAGGCTCTCAACAACGATTTCAATTTGCGCAGGCTTGAGAGGTATTTGGTCGTCGCTTTTGAAAGCGGCGCAAGTCCCGTCATCGTCTTGAATAAAGCAGACCTCTGCAATGACGCTGAAGAGAAAAAGATAGAAGTTGAGGCAATTGCGTCCGGCATTCCTGTTCATTTAATCAGCGCGAAGTTTGAAAAAGGCATAGAACAGTTGCAGCCCTATCTGGTTGTTGG
>JANMSG010000215.1:0-7963 GCA_031389065.1 Acidobacteriota bacterium
CGCAATCCCGATAAAGCTTATTGTCGAATCGTCATCGAACCCAAAGTGCTGAAGTTCCGCAAGGAATTTATGCACAAACTCAAAAAGCAGTAAACTGGTTTCGATTATTTGAATTCATTGTGTAGACTTTCCCTCCCAGCCGAAACAAGAGATTATCCATGAAGTTCGTGAAGCAACGAACTTCATGAAAAACCTTCTGTTATCATTGGTCAAAACCTCAAATCAAACATCAGGTATCCGCTCGGAGAACAACTATGAATCGTAATCGTTACCTTGCCGCCGTACTCTTTTCCCTGCTGGTTGCGTTGCAGATGTTCGCGCAACAGACCGCTCAGCAAAGCGCCCCTTCGCAACTTTCGCTTGACAGGATCTTCAGCTCAAACGATTTCGCAAGTCAATCTTTCGGTCCCGCTCGTTGGATAGACGGTGGCGCAGGCTACACTACGCTTGAAACATCTGCCACGTTAAAAGGCGGGCGTGACATCGTTCGCTACGACACGGCGACAGGCAAGCGCACCGTGTTAGTTGCCGCCGAACGCTTTGTGCCAAGCGGACAATCTGCGCCTCTTTCGATTGAAGATTATGTCTGGTCAGCCAACGCCAAGCTCTTGCTCATCTACACCAATTCGCAACGCGTCTGGCGGCAAAACACGCGCGGCGATTATTGGGTTTTGGATATAACCAACAACCAGTTGAACAAGCTTGGCGGCGACGCGAAAGCTTCAACCTTGATGTTTGCAAAGTTCTCGCCTGATGCAACGCGTGTGGGCTTCGTGCGCGAAAACAATTTGTACGTTGAGGCGTTGGCAGATCATCGCATCACCCAATTGACCAAAGATGGTTCGCGCACCCTCATCAACGGCACGTTCGATTGGGTCTATGAAGAAGAGTTGGATTTGCGCGATGGCTGGCGTTGGAGTCCCGATGGAAAGACGATAGCTTACTGGCAACTCGACGCCGAAGGTGTGAAAGATTTTTATCTCATCAACAACACGGCTGGGATTTACTCTGAAATCATTCCTATACAATATCCGAAAGCCGGAGAGAAAAATTCCGCGTCGCGTGTAGGTGTTATCAGCGCAATGGGCGGCGCAACGCGTTGGCTGGAGGTGCCGGGCGATTCGCGCAATCACTACCTGGCGCGTATGGATTGGGCAGCAAATTCCGACGAAGTGATCATCCAACAACTCAATCGTTTGCAAAACACCAATCTCGTTATGCTCGGCGATACAAAGACAGGCAGCGTCCGTGTGATTTTGACCGAGCGAGACAAAGCCTGGGTTGATTTGCAAGGCGATGAAATTACCTGGCTTGAGGGCGGCAAAAATTTTCTCTGGATCAGCGAGCGCGACGGATGGCGACACGCTTACGTGGTGTCCAGAGATGGCAAGTCTACGCGACTTGTCACAACAGGCGCGTTCGACATGATCAGCGTCGAGAATGTAGATGAGGCGAATGGCTGGTTGTACTACATCGCCTCGCCTGAAAACGCTACGCAGCGTTATCTTTTCCGCGTCAAGTTGGACGGCAGCACAAAGAGCGAACGCTTGTCACCGGCTACGCAAGCCGGAACGCATTCCTACAACATCGCGCCGCGTTCGGCTTGGGCTTTTCATACCTATTCAAATTTCACCACGCCGCCGCGCATAGAGCTTGTGCGCCTGCCCGATCATTCGACAGCGCGTGTGCTCCTTGAAAACGCAGCGTTGCAAGCCAAAGTAAAACAACTCAATTTAGGCAAAGTGGATTTTTTTCGTGTGGACGTAGGCGAAGGGATTCAACTGGACGGGTGGATGATTAAGCCTGTGAATTTCGATGCAAGGAGACGCTACGCGGTGCTCTTTCACGTTTACGGCGAGCCTGCGAGTCAAACGGTTGTCGATCGTTGGGGCGGCGCAAGACAACTCTGGCATTTCATGTTGGCGCAACAAGGTTACGTGGTGATGAGCCTTGACAATCGCGGCACGCCCGCACCGCGTGGACGTGATTGGCGTAAAATCGTCTATCGGCAATTCGGCATTATCTCTTCGCAAGATCAGGCGAACGGGGCAAGAGCCATAGGCAAATGGCCTTTCGTTGACCCGACGCGCATAGGCATTTGGGGATGGAGCGGCGGCGGCGCTTCGACGTTGAACGCGCTGTTTCGTTATCCTGAAGTTTATCGAATGGGAATGTCTGTGGCGCCGGTTGGCGACCCGCGCTATTACGACACAATTTATCAGGAACGCTATATGGGTTTGCCGCAAGACAACGCGGAAGAATACAAACGCAGCGCACCCGTAACCTTCGCAAATCAATTGAAAGGCGATCTGCTTTTGGTTCACGGCACAGGCGATGACAATGTGCATTATCAAAACAGCGAGGCAGTGATCAACGCGCTGATCACTGCAAACAAACCTTTCACGATGATGGCTTATCCGAATCGAAGTCACGGAATTTCCGAGGGACGAAACACCACTCGTCATTTGTATGAATTACTGACCAGATACCTGCATGAAAAGTTGCCCGTTCAGGCGACAGCGAATTGAGAGTCCGAAGTTTGGCTGATGCGTGATAGCTCAAAATTAGTTTGACCTGGCAATTCTTTTTCAGCGCGGAATCGTCAGAGGCGTAATTCTTTCGCAAGCCCTGCCCCGCGCTCAATTTTTTGCTATACTGTCTGGCTTATGTACACAGAGCTATTCGAGACACTCTATCCCATCAACTCGCTCAAAAAAGAAAGTGGCGCGGTAGTATCAGGCGTTGATGCTTTTGCGCTAGGCGATGAGTTAGGCATAGAAATCGGCGACAAAATCATGAAAGTCAACAAGCAAAAGATTCGCGACTTTCTCGATTTTCAATACTACACAGGCTCCGAAGAATTCATCAGTCTCGAAGTCATTAAAAAATCAGGCGACGTAATCGAACTCGATGTTGAAATCGGCGAAGGCGAAATCTGGGGTCTGGACTTTGAATACTTCACGCCGCGCCAATGCGCCAACGATTGCATCTTCTGTTTCTGCAATCAAAACCCTGTCGGTTCGCGTGATGCTCTGTTTTTCAAAGATGAAGATACGCGCCTTTCGTTTCTTCACGGCAACTACACAACGATGTCTTCGATCTCGAAGATGGAGCTAGACCGCATCGTCGAGCAACGCCTGTCCCCGCAATATATCTCCGTTCATGCGACAGATCCAGAGGTGCGAAAATATCTCCTGGGGCGCAAACGCTCTGATGATATCTTGGGCAAGATGAGTTATTTGAACGAGCAAGGCATAGAGCTTCACGCGCAAATCGTTTTGTGTCCGACGATCAATGACGGCGAGGTGTTGCAACGCACCATTGAGGATTTGTCAGGACTTTACCCGGGCTTGACTTCAGTTGCCATTGTCCCTGTCGTATTTACCAAACTGCATAATTACGCTGATCGCATGACCTCTGTGACTAACGAGTATGCGCGACAGTTCATCGAAGAGATGCGACCTTTGCAGCGCCAGTTTCGCAATCGTTTAGGCAATACCTTTGTGTTTCTGGCAGACGAGTTTTATTTGCGCGCCGCTTTGCCACTTCCGGGTCGCGCGCATTATGGGGATTATCCGCAGATTGAAGACGGCGTCGGCATGGTCAGGCGTTTCGTCATGGATGCAAAGCGGACTTTGAAGCGCGCCGCGCCTGAGTTTATCAAACCTGGATTGCTTCATGGCACGGTTGCGACAGGCGAATTGTTCTATCCGATTCTTGCGCAGTTCGTAGATGAAATGAATGGGCGTTGGGGAACAAAATTAAAAGTGGTTGCGGTGCGGAATAAATTCTTCGGTGAAGAGATTACAGTAGCTGGGCTCATTGCCGGAGGTGATATTTTGGCAGCGCGGCAATCTTTTGCAGGCAATTTTCTCATCGTTCCTGAGCAGTCTTGTTTGAAATCGGGTCATATTTTCCTCGACGATATGAAGCTTGAAGATGTAGAGCGCGCCTTACAGATGCCGGTCTCGCATGGCGGCGCTTCTTTGATGAATCTCCTTGAGCGGGCTATCCGTTTAGAGTCGCTGCACTGAATCGGCAAGGCCTGGTCTGTGCTTTGAGCCAAAGCAATTGTTTGCTGATTCGTTTGTTGCGACCAAAAATTTCTTCATTATCATCCAGTGGTCATTACCAAAGTCCAGATCTATAGTCTTTTTTAGAGAGACAGGGTTGTGAAATCCGCCAGAGGCGCAGCAAAGCGGCGCTTCATCCCAGGCTTTGAATATACATATTCTTGAAAAGAAATCCAAAAACTTGGATACTTTTTGATCTTTTTTACAACTCTCAACACCAGAGAAAGCTTTCATATCAAGGCAAACTTTTCAGTAAATAGCTCTGTTGACGCAAATTAAAATCAGGCATTCGGGTTCCAGATCATAAAATGAACTGCTGGCACTGGCTTTGCTAAAAAAAAGGAATTCAAGGAAGGATTTTTCGCTCTGCCCCAGCTCAGAGCGATGTGAGCATCAAATAACGCAGTCTGAAATCCTATTCAAGTTTCAATCTATAGTTTTCTTGTTCTGTGATAAGTCTTGTCTTGCGGCAAGACGGAAGAGTCTAAATTAAAACGAAGTTGAGCTTCGCTGAATAAACTCAAGGAGGGGTTTTTAATGAAAAAAGTTACAATGCTATTTACATTGGTAATCTTTATGATGGTTTATGGATTACCAATAGCAACTCTTGCTCAATCAAACACCGGCGCTTTGTCAGGAACTGTTAGCGGTCCTGATGGTGTCATACCCGGTGCCAAGGTTGTCGTTCTGGACAACCAAACCGGCAAAGAAAGAATGCTGACGACAACCGATGAAGGCACATTCACGGTGTCGCAACTTGACGCTGGTTTATACACAGTTAAAGTAACCGCACCCGGCTTTAAATCTTATACCGCTAATGAAGTCAAAGTTGACGTTGCCAAGCAATACGAAATCAAAGTGGCTCTCGAAGTGGGAGCGGTTGAAGAGACGGTCACCGTAACCGCTGGTGAAGAACTGATCAATACGCTTTCAGGCGAAATCGGCAAAACAGTCAATCAACGCCAGATTCAAGAACTGCCGCTCAATGGTCGTAACCCTCTGGCTCTTGTAACACTGCAAGCAGGCACTTCTGCTAACGGCGAACAGTCCACAGTTATCAACGGGCAGCAGTCTTCTTTCACAAGCATCACACGCGATGGTATCAACGTACAAGATAACTTCATACGCTCAAATGCTGTTGACTTCATACCAGATCGTCCGAATGTTGATGACACGGGCGAATTCACTATCGTTACACAAAACGCCGGAGCCGAACTCGGATATGGTTCATCACAAATTCAATTGGTTACGCCACGCGGCTCTAACGCTTTTCACGGCGCGGCATTCATCTACAACAGAAACTCGAAGCTTGCAGCCAACGACTTCTTCCGTAACGCCAATAGGCAGCAACGTCCCTTCTTAAACAGAAATCAGGTGGGCGGCAAAGCCTCCGGTCCAATCATCAAAGACAAGCTGTTTTTCTTCGGTACATTTGAAGTTTTCCGTTTGCGTCAATCAGCAGCAAACCCGACAAATTTGACCATCTTGCTGCCGGATGCGCGTAGCGGTTTGTTCACATATTTGGACAATACAACGGCTGCTAACGGTGGTCCCATTCGACGCACTGTGAATATTCTGCCAATTGCTGGTGTGTCGGCTGATGCAAGCGTTCGTAGCCGCTTCCTAGATAGGATTCCAACGTCAGGAAACACCACAGCGGTTGGCGACCAGTTGAACACCACAGGTTTTGCCATCTCTGCAAAGAGTAATCAAGCCCGTGAAGCTTATACCACACGCATTGATTATGACATCAATCAGAACAACAGCATCAGTGGCACCTACAGTTACAGAAAAGAATTTAACCTTCGTCCAGACGTAACCGTAGGCTTTGATGGCACACTGGCTACGCAAGACGCGCACACCAATTTCTTGTCGCTCTCTTATCGTATGGCTCCGACAGCTACGCTTTCTAACGAAATTCGTGGTGGCTATCAAAAGAGCGATCCGTTCTTCAACTATTTGAATGAGAACCAGGACAACTTTGTCGGACTTCAGTTGATAAGCAACCCTGAAGGCGCTTTCCGCGATCAGGGACGCGACACCGGAATTTACAACATTCAAGACAACGCGGTTTGGGCAAAAGGACAGCACAACATACGCTTTGGTGGTCAATGGAATTTGTTTAAGGTGGTTTCAGTAAACGCTGGCGGAAACAAACCGGTTTATAATCTCGGCACTAACCTGAATACGCCGCAAATCTCGACCGCGCAGTTCGAGACCAGTGCTTTGTTCCCTGGCGGCATCAGCACAGCGCAACGCACCACTGCAAACCAGTTGGTCGCTTTGCTTGGCGGTATCATCAACACCGCAACTCAAACATTCAACGCTTCATCAAAAGAGTCTGGATTGTTACCTGCCACATTACAAACCCGTAAGCTGCGTTACGATAACATCTCTTTTTACGGGTCAGATCAATGGCGCATCAGACCGAATATTACTTTGAACTTTGGTTTGCGCTACGAATTGTTCACTCCTGTCAGCACTCCTGATGGACTGGTGTTAGAACCTGTGATTGCTAACGGTCAAACGGTCGAAGAAGCTATCCTTGACCCAAATGGGCAGACCAATTTCGTAGGTGGAAATGCTGGCGGCAACAAGTTCTTCAAGACGGATAAAAATAACTTCGCACCGGTCATCAGCATCGCCTATTCGCCAAACTTCGAGAACGGATGGTTGAAGAAACTGTTTCCCGGCGATGGCAAGACGGTGATTCGCGGCGGCTATCGCGAGAGCTATGTTAATGACGAGTTCATACGTGGCGCAGATAACGCTTTAGGTGGAAATCCCGGTTTATCCTTGAACACGCCAGCCATCAACCCGCAAACCAATACAACTGCGCTCAATGCACGCTTCAGCAATCTGCCTGGCATCGTAGCTCCTGGGCTTGTCGTCCCGCGCACATACGCTTTCAATAATTCAGCCGCGCAAGGCGGCTTGTTCGGAACCGTATTCGCCATTGACCCGAATTTGCAAACTCCTCGCACACAGGAATACAACATCAGTATCGAGCGCGAAATCGGCTTTCAGATGGCGCTTGAACTGCGCTATGTTGGCGGTCGCAGCAACAACCTTATTCGTGGTATTGATCTCAATCAGGTTGATATTCGCAGCAATGGCTTCCTGGATGATTTCATTCGCGCCAGAAGCAATCTTTTGTTAACCCAAAATCCAGCATGCGTCAGCGCAGGGTGCCAACCCCTTTCAGTCTTGTCAAGATTGAGCCAATCTGGAAATATTAACGCTGGTGGTGGATTTAACAATGCTACAGTTCGCACTTTACTAACCAATGGTGTTCCTGCGGATTTAGCCATTTTTTACATCACCAATAACATTCAAGGTGTTAAATTCCTTCCGAACCCGAACGCTGGCGCTGTTGACCTGTTGAAGAATGCCTCAAAGTATCGCTACAACTCTTTCCAAGCAGAGTTGCGTAAGCGTTTCTCCAACGGTCTTTATTTCCAAGGCAACTACACTTTCCAAAAGACTCTGACTGATGCCGCCGGTCTTGGTCAGACAAACTTCGAGCCTTTCCTCGACAATGCTGCTCCAGGTCAAGAATACTCACGAGCCGTCTTTGACCAAGCGCAGGTGTTCAACTTCAACACCATTTATGAACTGCCTTTCGGCAAAGGCAAGAAATTTCTTGGAGATGCGAATCGCTTGGTGGACGCAGTGGCGGGCGGCTGGCAATTTCAGGGCTGGTTCGAGGGGCAGAGCGGCGAAGCGTTGGGCTTTGGCAACTCCATTGTGCGCGGCAATTTGCGTGACTTGGTTTTGCCGGTGAATCAACGCACAACGGATGCGTGGTTCAACATTGCTGCTGCTAATCGAGTCTTTGAACGTGACCTTGGTGACGTCCACTCGGGCCACGAAGAACTTCATGCCCTGCT
>JANMSG010000222.1:0-20989 GCA_031389065.1 Acidobacteriota bacterium
CAGAAAATAGATGTCAGATGTCAGATGCCAGATGTCAGTTGAAAATGTTAAAATATCTTTGAGCGATTTTCAATTTTGCCGGAATCATTTTTCTAACAACTGGTATCTGACATCTGACATCTATTTTCTGCCTTTACCGCATTCCACTATCGAAGTTTATTCTAACCTTCATGAACTGCCCTGCGCGCACTGTGACGATCTCTTCGCTGGCTCTTGGTCCCATTTTGCCTTGCCCGCCTACGGGTCTTACGATGTATTCGCCCGGCGGCAGCGCGATACGAAATCGTCCGTCAGAGCCTGTTTCAAGGCGCGTCACTTCGCGGTCTCCTTTCGCAGTCAAGATGATGAGCGTTGATTTAAAAGGTGCGACATTTGGCGTTGGATCATTGAGTCGAATGTGCGGTCGCAGAGGCCCGATGACCGATTCGCCTTCGATTCCCGATTCGCCTTGATTCTCTTTGTCCATATTTTTTTTGCCCCCGCGTTCCTTGACTTTAATGATTTGTGAATTACGCAGTTCGTATTCATCCGATGCAACGGGCGGAAAACCTGAGCCTACATCCGACCGCCTATAGATGGCGATGCGGCGGCTCGCTTTTGGCTTTCCTGTGCCGATTATGCGATGGCGATGTATGCCACTTAAATCATCAGCTGATTTCAGTTCAACGAAAGATTGTGCGGTTTTGTCGAAATGGAAAATTCTAAGCACAGCGCCCGCCGATGCGCCTTCCCACCAGAGGCTTGTGATTTCAGGAATGCCGTCACCGTCTAAATCCGCGAGTTGAATGGTATCAACCAGGTATTGGGACTGGCCGCCATCTATTTGAAAAAGTGTATGTGGGTTCTTGCCAACCGCTTCGATTGCAAGATGCGCTTTGGCGTAAGGCAAATGGCCGCCGCCTGGATTTGCAGTTTGCCAGATGACGATTTGGTGAATTGCCTTTGTACCGTTCAGGTGTGTGCGCGCAACCACGCGCTTTTTTTGAATCTTTACGAGCTGAGGACTGGATTTGGCTTGCCCGAAAATAGAAACCGCTAACGACGCGATCAACGCCGTTAGCGGAATGATTAAACTTTTAGGCTTTCGTGCCATTCTCTTCATAGTTTGAAGATTAGCAGAAAGGCATCAGTCGTGACGATAAATAATTATCGGCGGCATCTGTTGTTATTGCTGTACCGGTTGGAACGATTATTGACATAATATGATCTGTCATTGTCGAAACGGCTAGAACGATCATTGACATAGTATGATCCGTTGTTATAGCTACTATAACGATCATTGCGGCTATATCGTCTATCGTAGCGATCATAGCGTTCATTCTCGTTTCTGTCTTTGACATAAACAGTTGCTGCGCCACCGCCCGCGCCAAGTAAACCGCCTATGATTGCGCCCTTCTTGCCGTTGAGCAAACCGCCTATCACGGCGCCGGCTGCGGCTCCACCACCTATCCAAATAGCTTTCTCTTTTTTAGAGGTTCTATTATCTCTATAACGTCCATAACCCTGTGCGTTTGCCGAAGAGACTGCTGCCAACAAAATTACTAAACTCAAAATTGCTACACTGAATTTTTTATTGAAACTAATCATCTTCCTTGTCCTCCAATCCTATATGAACTGCGCGGCTCCTGTTCCGCATAGTAGAAGAATAAAGCAAACTTTGTACCGTTGGTTATGAACGCTTGTAAAAAACTTAACTGCGGATTATGAGGAAGTTAATACACCTGACTAAAAACCCGCTGGGTTAATGAGTAAACGATTTGGTGTCAAAGACTAACGATAAACGTAGAACATGCCGAAACGGAAGATGGTTTATGGTTGAACTTCAGCGGAAATTCTCACCTCATTGAACGCCAGCTAGTCGTCTGATCCCGCGAGCCCGTTCGGTGATGGCTACGTAATTTTGATTTTGTAAATCGACGCGAGTGAACAAGTGTTGTCCGATGCTGATGGCGAAAGCTCCTGCTGTAAAGTAATCTGCGAGGTTGTCTGGACCTACGCCGCCTGAAACCACTAAACGAATGTCCGTCATTTTCGAAGTGAGCGCGGCAACGTAATCCGGACCGCCCAGAGAGGATGCCGGAAAGAGGGTAATCAAGGGAACGCCTAAAGACCTGACATAAGCGACTTCTGTAGGTGTGAGCGCGCCGACGACGGGAAAAGCTCTATGTTTGCGACAGGTTTCGATGAGCCATTTATTGGTGTGCGGCATGGTGATGAATTGCGCGCCACTTTTTATGGCACGATCTGCTTGTTCTTCGCTGGTAACAGAGCCTGCGCCTATGCAGGCGCGGTCGCCATACACGCGGCGTAATTCAGAGATGACGCGAAATTCACCGGGGGTGTTCAGAGAAACTTCTATGAGTTTGAGGCCGCCGATAATGGCGGCTTCAGCCGCTCGCAACGCCGATTCGGCGGAATCCGCCAGCACCGTTGCGAAGATCCGGTTTTCAGATACAAACTTGATGAAGTCGCTGTCATTCATAGCGAGACTCAGAAGGTTAGATGCCAGATTTCAAAGGCTGAGTATGAGCTTTTGAAAAATGTGAAACCGGCTACCAGAGCCGATTTTGAGACATTCCCGACCAACACCTGACACCTTGCACCTAATTCTGGCGCAGCACGACGCGGGCAGGCGCGCCATCGCCAGCTTTAACTTTCAACGGAAGACATATCAATTCGTAATCGCCAGGCTCAACTTCGCGCAGGTCTAAGCCTTCTATAATGATCGCGCCGGCGTTCAAAAATTCCCTGTGGGTTGCCAGATCTTTGGAATCGAATTTATCTATGGACAGGTAATCTATGCCGACAAGCTTGATTCCTTCTTTGATTAAAACGCGCGCCGCGGCGAGAGTGATGTGAACGTAATCCCGGACGAATTCGTTGCGTCCCCAAAGATAGGAATTGCGGGTTTTGAAAAGCACACGCATATCCGTGGTGAAATCAAATTCTTTCAATACATTTTCATCAATGAGCGGTGCCGTGACTTCCACAACGCGAGCCCGCCCGATCAACATTTCGAGTGGCAACTTATCTACGCTCAGACCATTTTCGATTAAGTGCAGAGGGGCATCAATATGAGTGCCTGCGTGTGAACCGAAAGAATATGTACTGAGATTATATTTCGCATTATCTTTTGATATTTCCTTTGTGCGTTCTATGCGGACAGGCGGGTCGTCCGGATATGCGACAAGGTCTTCTGATAACGCAACGGTAATATCATAAATCTTCATAACTCAACCTTTCTTGTCGCCACGTATGCTATGTTACAGGCTTGCTACTTGTCAAAGCAGTATCTTTGGGAAGGAAGATGATAGCCACGAAACAGGCTACTAGAGCCTGTTTCGTGGCTATACGGAATTATTTTTTAGCAATGGAGCGTTTTAATTCTGCCAGCAAGCCTGACACTTTGCGAGTTTCATCCTCGTTGAGCGTGGCTTTACCGAATCGAACGCGATTGTAAACGGTAGTAATCTCTCGAATCTGCGGATAGCTGGAAGCGGAAGCGAATTCCAGAGGCGTTTGTTCGGGTTGTTTCTTTAATCCCGCGCGCGCTGAAATTGCCAGCATCTGTTCGTAAAACAATACGGCAGAGGCGCGATGGTCGCGCTTTCTGCGTTTTATCCTTCGCAAAATGGGCATGATAAAGATGCGATGCCACCAAGGGTTGTACCCTGTAGGCTTGAGTTTTCGACGCTTCAGGTACACAACAGAAATGTAGAGCGCAAACAATATCATGACGAGCAAACCCAGACCGCTTCCGAACTTGATAAAATCCTTAGTCGTCCAGTTCTTAGTGTCAAAGAAGGCAAAGACTTTATGGGTAATCCAGGCTTTTGCCGATTTATAATAAGCCAGTACTTTGTTCTTATAATCGAGCAGACGATGTTGGATTTCGACCATTAAGGAAGCTTGTTCCTCGCGGTCCAAGGTAACGACGTAGTCGAGCCAGAAGACTTCCATCGCGTCCATATACTTTCTCAACGAAGCGCGAAGTCCGCCTTGCGAATAATCGTTGAGTCCGGCGCTTGGCGTTGGGTCAAACTCAACCCAGATGCCTTTGGCTTGCGAGTCGCTATTTTTTTTCGAAGGTGAAGCGCTACGCTCCTCGTCTAGATTGGTTTTCGAGTGCAGAAAATAGACTTCCACCCATGAATGCGCATCGCTTTCGCGCACCGTATAGAGGTCATTAATTCGATTATACTCGCCCATTTGAAAACCGTTGACGATGCGCGCCGGAATGCCTATCGAACGCATCATCATCGCCATAGCTGTCGCGAAATATTCGCAATGCCCTTCTTTTACATCGAATAGAAATTCGGCAAGTGGGTCGTTGCTGCCCATCTTCAAATCGAGCGAATATTGCAACTCGGTTTTCAAATACTTTTCAATCGCCCGCGCTTTGTCGTAATTGGTTCGGGCGCTGACAGTGATTTCTTGCGCCAGTTTTCTGATGCGCGGGTCGAAGGGAATTTTGTCTTTTGGCGCTTCGGGTTTTTGCAGATACAACGTTCTTATATCATCGGCATAATCATTTTCGTTGTCACTACGAAGTTCGTCTTCGCTCGGAACGCCGATGTTTGAAGTGACTTTATATAGAGTTCGCCCTTTCAATTCAGAGGTCGAAATTGTGCCGGTGTATTTTTCCTGACGAACAATCCCAATAGGAGCGCGCAAAGAATTCGCCACGCGTGCCGCGAAAACTGTTCCTGTATTGAGCGGTTCCAAATAGATTGTTTGCAAAAGAAACTCATCTTTAAGCGGTTGCTCATACTGCGGTAAGGGAAGCGGATGCCGCCGCTCGCCAGTTACATCGGCTTGCGTATCTTCGTTGTTACTTCTTTGCCTGTAATCCGATTGAAAGTAGCGGTTGATTTTTAAAGTTTCTAAATCTAAAGACCAGGCTTTGCCGTTGTAATGGTCAAGAGCGACGCCACGCCAACGAATGTATCTGTTCGGTTTGCTCTCCAATTTCACTCGCATCACGGCGCGAGTGTTCTGGTTGATTGAACCGACTTGCCCTAATTCGACATTTTCTGAAAAGCCTGTCTGCGTATTGTTTTCGCCGAAGTTGCTGGCTAAATTGCCGCTGCCGAAACGCGGAATCATGAAAAAGAAAGGTAAGGCAAGCGCCAGAATAATCAGCGATTGAGCCAACGACGCGCCCAACAGATAGCGCACACGTCGCACACGTCGGGTTGCAGAATTGCCACTCGCTTCTTCATTTTTAGAGAGCGATTTGCTAAACCAGGCAGGCTTTGAGCGCGTGATGACTTCTTCCTGACTCACTGCAACAGAGCGACGGGTGCGGCGTATCTCGAATGCCGCAAGCGTCGAGATGAAAAAGAATAGAAACCCCATGAGCGAAGCGACAAACGTCGCGTTGAAGGTCAGACCGGAGGCCAGAAGCATCTGGAAAAATGCGATGAGATAAAGGAAGACCCAATCGCGGTCGGTTTTGTTTTGAAATAATTTTGCCGCTGAAGCAAAGAGCGACAGATGCACCAATGCCATGATGCGATTGGTGAAAATCGTCGCATCAATAATCATAAAAGGAATGTATAGCGCAGTCAGTAAACGCCACATCCACTCGCGCAATCTGAAGCGCATCGCACCTTTCGTGTCGGCGTAAAGACAGATGGCAAATGATACTGTATAAAGCACGATTGGAATCGCATACAATTCGCCCGTCAACGCCAACGCTGAAAACGCCGATCCGATGAACCCATAAGAAATCAATCTGAAGTAGTTGTCGAAATTCATAAACAGTGAATAGTGAATAGTGAATAGTGAATAGTGAAAAACGAATAATAAAAGCAATCCCTTGCCCATTATCACTGTTCACTATTCACTATTCACTGTTTCAAAGGTCTTCCATATAAACCACGTCGTGCTACGCCAAACGCTTGCTGGTATCGAACCTTTCGCAGCAGATGTGATTAACACTTTAAATCTGCGCTCATCTGCAAGCAAAGGAATTGTTTCAAGCGTCTCCCATTTGCTGCGTTCGTTCAGGGAGTCTATTTTTACCGAGTTGTTCTCCGTTTCATCATCGTTTGAAACGCTGTCAGAATTAAAAAAACGGCTGAACATTCCGCGATTGCCAGGTTCAGCTTTTTGATCTTCAGTTTCATATTCATTCAATAAAATCGGCTCTAACATAGCCAGCGAACGGAGTATTTTGTGCAGATGTTCATTGCCCGAACCTGACCCTACGTTTCTTTCGTCATCTGCGGTTATCAATTCAACGTCGGCGCGCTCAAGAATGAAATGATTAACCAACGATGCGGCGTGAATGATGGCGCGCTCGAATTGTTCGTCGAACTGTTCTTCGATTTTTTTCTCAACGCTTTCGCTTGCCCCGACGTTTGGCGGCAAACTTTTCGGTCTGCGGCGCACGGTGTCAAAGACAATCGTCAAACGTCTTTCATCTTCGCGGGTGTTTTCGCGAACCATCAGCTTTGATGATTTCGCGGTAGCTTTCCAATCTATATGGCGCATTTGATCCGAGGGATGATATTGACGAATCGCATACAATTCATCGCCCGAACCGCGTGCATTGCTTTGAATCTGCCCGACAATCATCGGCAAGCCTTGATAAAAATCGTCAACGGTTTGTGGGTTTGGATAGACAATAATCTCGCCATTGGCATCAATCCTGCGCCACTTTTTGAAGAAGCCCGCAGGAAATTTCGTGGCGATGCGAAAGCCTGTGATTTCGTACCTTCCACGTCGCGTAAAGGTGTGTTCGATGCGTTGACGGGCGCTGGCTTGCGAAGGAACCAATAAAAAATAGGCGATTTTTCCGAGTTTATTTTTCTTGCCTATCGAAACATTTGTTGGCGCGATAGAAGCGTCTTGCGAATTGATGGTTTGCTCATTGGTCTCATTTTGCCTTTCTGTTTTGCCTGGCGACACCATTTTTTTTTCTCTTATTTTCTTCGCGCCGCGTTTTTTTCTCTCTATCTCTCGTTTGGCTTTGGTAAATTCGTCATCTTCTTCTGACAAAGCTTCAATGACGAAGCTATAGCTTGGCATAAAGCGTTTGTGATTGGTCACGGAAACAGTGATATTTGCGGGTTCGTTCGCATAGATGTGGTCAGGAAAACGAAGCTGAACGGAAACGTCACCGATTGAAATTCGACCAATGAAATTTGCGGCTATCAAAAAAGCCATCATCGCCGATAATACAAGGTAGAGCAAATTGTTGCCCGTATTCCAGGCAGCAAATCCTATGACGACGAGAAAGACTACAAAGAGAACGCCTTCGACTGTAACACTGGTTCTGACAGCAAAGCGCAACATTTCAAGACGAATGTTGCGCGCCAGTCTCGGAATGATGTAAGCCGCGCCGATGGTGGCAAGCAGTAATGATATGGCTGCTGCGATAGCTGCAAGTTGCGGTTGGAATTGATCGGCGGCAACCGAACTGAGCATTGCCACAATAAAGGCAAGCCCGAGAAAAAAGACCGTGATAAAGAAATCGCGAATTGCCTGCCGATTCATTACTACCTCACAGCGGCACATTGATGTTGCGGATAATCTCTTTGAGAGCGGCTTCTGCTTCGTCTGAACGGCGCAGACCTGTCGAAAATCGCGAGTTGACAACAATACGATGAGCGAACACGGGAACGACCAGACGTTTAATATCGTCCGGGATCACGAAATCGCGCCCTTCGATGTAGGCCAGAGCTTGCGCTGCATGATAAAGCGCAAGGCTGCCGCGCGGACTGACTCCCAGGTTTAAGATTTCTGTGTCGCGTGACGCGCGCACAATGCTGATGAGATAATCCACCAGCGATTCATCAACCGCAACGGTGCGAACTTCGCGTTGCAAATCGAGGATTTCCGCGCCGTTCATCACCGGACGTATGTGTTCTAAAGGAGAGTTGAGCGATTGCTGCCGCAAGATAATCTTTTCGTCTTCAGCATCCGGGTAGCCCATTTTTAAGCGCATCATAAATCTATCGAGTTGCGATTCGGGCAAAGGATAGGTGCCGTGATGCTCAACCGGATTTTGCGTCGCCAGCACCATAAAAGGCTTAGGCAATCGGTAGGTATTTTGCTCAACGGTGACGTGGCCTTCAGCCATAGCTTCCAGCAGAGCCGACTGGGTTTTGGGCGTCGTGCGATTGATTTCGTCAGCCAGTACGACGTTGGCGAAAACGGGACCGGATTTGAAATCGAATTCGCCGCGCTGTTGATTAAAAACTTCCAGACCGACGATATCGGAAGGCAGCATATCAGAAGTAAATTGTATGCGTTGAAACGAGCAATCAAAGCTGCGCGCCAATGCTTGCGCCAGTGTAGTTTTGCCGACGCCCGGAACGTCTTCAATTAAAAGATGCCCGCCCGCCAAAAGCGCGACTAACGATAGCTGTATAACTTCCGGCTTGCCGTGAATGACACTTTCGATTGTTGATTGGAGTTGTTCTATCTTCCCTGCGGTAGTTATCACGAATTTGGCTCTCCGCTATTATTCTCTATCTCTACGGGGCGCAAATACACTGTAACATAAAAATTGTGACCCGCGAAGATTTATCGCCAGCCGGGAGAAGTCGACTACCATGCATCTCGTCCAGTCCATCTCATGTTGTGCAGACGCCAGCCTGTAGGCTTATCGTTTTTCTTTAGGTTGTAGTTTCTATCAAGCCTATATTCTGCTTGACCATCCTTCTCCCAGTTTTCGAGCGTATAAAATTCCAGCCTACCGTTGATCTGATACTTTGCAACGATCTTTGTGCCGTCAGGGAGTTTGTAGATTCCAAATTTGCGGACGTGTCCACCCATAGAAATATTTTACCATAAAATTCAGCACCACAAGATTAGGACACTACCCGCCAGCAAACATCTCCTACGATAAAAAGATGCAAAAGGATGCCAACACTATTTTCAGCGCCAGTGAAGTATTGGTCCTTCTACTCTTTCTAACTCAGGGAGCAGGCAAAATATTTAGGCTTTCTGCGCAAGGTCGAGTAAAAATGGCTGTATGGATTCGGAACTATGTATGTCTTTGGAACAATAAATCCTGAATCGCTATGCGGCAAATCGTTTTCGGTGACTCCCGAAATCGTGCATAGCCTGGCAACGTGATCATACGTTGAGGCAAGTTTCCTCAGCAAACTCATAAGTTAAAGGCTTCAATAATCATTATTTCCTTATATATAAAAGAGCTGCCAAAGCTTTTCGCGTTTACGGCACGCAGCTTGCTCCAGTCATTGGGGTAGCCCAAAGATATATCATCTGAAAGGTATATCATCAAAGTATAGTAAAACAGAGAACAGAGGAAATAGAGATGAAAAGTGTACGACTTATAAAACAAAAAGATTTGCCGGAACAGAATACACAAGTTCAGTCATCGGAAAAGGAAAAGCCCGTAGAGACTTTAACCCCTATGGCAGTCGTAAGAGGTTGGGTAAATGAGCATAAAGAAACGCAAAAACAGAAAGCTCGGCAGATGTTTTCTTCGCTCTTTGCTTAATCAAAACCTTAAAACAGTCAACCAGTACGTTCAAAATCCAATTCGAGATTGATTGCCGCGCGGCACAAATAGTTCAGTTATGGGAGTCTTCCGCCCTAACTAATATAAAAAATGTACACAACGAAGTTGACATTTTTACAGCCACTTTGCGTTTGTAGCCCTATAGTAGGAATTGAGTCCCTGGCAAAATTCAAACTTAAATGAAAAAATCAGGGTCTATTTCATTCAATACCCATCACTTGCGTGTTCATTGAAGTTGAGCAACGCTGCTTGACTTGGCGCAAAATCCCCCGATGACTTTTTATTTACTGCTCAATAATACGCAAAACCCTATAAAATTCGGGGGATTTTCAGCAAAATCAACCTTTAAGGATTGGCACACTCATTGCAGTCATCCATTACGTGACGCTCGTTGCGGGTGCAGGAGAACTCTCGTAGCAGCAAGACGCGCCTTAGAATCTTTTAGGCGCGTCTTTCATTTATTTCAGGCTTCTTTGAGGTGGTACTGTTTTGGCGGACAGCTTTATCTTTTCTCCCTTTTCAGTTCCGGCGCAGATGATTTCTTTAATCGTTTCCAGAGAATCGTTACTCCTTGATCATCATCCTGGCGAATAACACGAAAAGCTAGCAGCACATCTGCGCCTTGATAAACAGGCTGAGAGATCGAAGGAATCAGCGCTACATTGGTATCACGCGCGCTTCGAGTCTCAAGCCCCTCTTTAAGAGAATTAAACTTGTATAAATAATCGGGCTGCTTGTAGGTAATCGAACGCAAAACATATGTCAGGTTGTGCATCGCTCGAAATGCAGAACCATAAGTGATATTGCCTATCTTGAAGCCTTCCGCGTTGCGTTTGCGCATCGCAACGGCTTCGGAACCTACAGTCGGAAGAACTATTTTGCGCAGAAAATCAACTCTGGAATTTTGCAACGTAACGGATTCAATCGGCAGATCACCAAGCGCTGTGAAAAGTCCGAAGGATTGCTCGGTTATGCTGGTGTAAAACACATTTTCTCGAAGGCATATATCAGACCAGATGCCGAACGCATGAGTCTTCTTGGCAAACGAGTAATAGGCTCCGCCTCCCATTATTGGCAAAGCCGATTGCGGGTCATCGGCTGAAACAGTATAAGATGCTTCAAGTTTGCCTTGCGGCAACAAACGGATGATGCCTGTATTTGCTTGTTTGAGAAAATCCATAAACCTTATTTGGTCTTCTGACGAAGCTGCAAGAATTTTTTTTTGCGCCGACGTCAAATCCCGCTCGTCGTAAGACTTGCTTTCGACCTTTTGCGGCAACTTTGGATTTGCCATGCCTCGCTTGGCGTTGTCAATTTCCTTTTGGAAAGACTTTTCAGCGGCTTTTCTTTCCGCTTCTTCGCGCTGAGCTTGTTGTCTTGCTTGTTGTTGCTCTAGAGTTTCTTGAGCTTGAATTGACGTTGCCACGTTTAACCCAACGAACAAGTAAAACGAAAAAGTCAGAAAAATTTTCAAACGATGTAAATGACTCATTACAATTTTCTCCTCAAATTCCCATCGCTTCAAAAGTGAAAGCAATCATATCACACGCCCAGACGTGTGTTCAAAATCATGATAATAAGCGTTGGTAAATTTGAGTATTGATTCAAGCCGGAAAATGACGAGAATGGGAGATTCTTCTCATCGCGTTCTCAGGTCTCCCTGATGACTTGCCTCTCGCGACTTCGCTTTCATCTCATCTGGCGAGTTCCATTGGTAATCTGCCAGCTTTATCTTTTCTTCCTTTTCAGTTCCGGCGCAGACGATTTCTTTAATCGTTTCCAGAGAATTGTAACCGCGCCATTTTCTTCCTGCCGAACGATGCGAAAGGCTACGATCAGGTCTGCTCCCTGGTAGGTATTTGCTGAAGTCGCAGTCATTGCAGTTCCTGGAATAAAGATTAAATAATCGGGTCGCTTATAGCCGACCGAGCGCAAAATATAGGTAATCTCAGGTATCGTGCGAACGGCTGATCTATAAGAGAACTCGCCTACCTCGAAGCCTGCGGCATTGCGTTTAGCTTGCTCGACGGCTTCGGGAATCAAAGTCGGAACCGTCATCTTGTTAAGAAAATCAACTCCGGGACTTTGCAAGGTAACTGATTCCAATGGCACATCGCCAAGCGCGGTAAAAAGTCCTATAGATTGATTCGTTACCTTTGTGAAGAGGATGTTTTCTTGCAGGCATATATCAGACCAGGGGCCAAAGGTGTGGGTCTTTTGCCCGAACGAGTAAAACGCGCCGCCGCCGCGTATAGGCAATGACCGTTCAGGTGTTTGTGCGGAAACGGTAAGCGAAGTCTCGTAATCCACTCTGGGTAATAATCGAATCATCCCTGTATCAGATTGTTTAAGAAAATTTGCATATTTGGCTTGATCTTCCGCAGAGCCTGCGAGAAGTTTTTTTTGCTCCGCTGACAAAGGTTTTCGCTGAGAAGAACGAGAAAATTGCCCTGATGCGTTCAAGTAAACGGAAAGGAAAAATGAAAAAACCATAAAGGTTTGTAAACGAAATACGCGGCTCATTAATTAGGTTCCTCCTCGAATTCCCATCCCTCCAAAGTGGAGTACATCTTACCATATCTCTAATTTTGGATTCAAAGATGCACAGGATTTCCTAGACTCCGAAGACTGCGTAGACTCATAATTTCGATATGCTCTACATCGTTGCAACCCCGATTGGCAATCTCGAAGACATCACGATGCGCGCCTTGCGCGTTTTGCGCGAAGTTGATTTGATTGCTTGCGAAGACACGCGGCACACTCGAAAATTGTTGACGCATTTTAAAATCGCGACGCCGCTCATCAGCTATCACGAACACAACGAATACGAGCGCGCCGTTGAACTTGTCAACAAAATGGCAAGCGGCTTGACTCTGGCGCTGGTGTCGGATGCGGGAATGCCGCTGGTCTCTGATCCGGGTTTTCGTTTGGTCAGCGAAGCCATAACTCGCGGCATTGCAGTTGTCCCTATCCCTGGAGCCTCTGCGCTTATCACGGCGCTAGCCGCATCGGGATTGCCGACCAACGATTTTATGTTCGCGGGATTTCTACCGCCAAAACAGAAGGCGCGACGTGCAAGGCTCGCACAGCTTTCGGTAATTCATACGACTTTGATTTTTTATGAAGCGCCGCATCGCATCAAACAAACTTTAGAGGACGCCTGCGATGTGTTGGGCAATCGCGAGTGTGCGCTGGGGCGCGAGTTGACCAAACTACACGAAGAGTTTTTGCGCGGCTCGCTTGCTGAGATAACCGAGCGCCTGAAAGCACGCGATGTCAAAGGCGAAATCGTTCTGCTCATTGCACCGCCACTCGAAAGCGAGCAAGCAAAATCGCCAATAAAATCCGGCTCTATTTTAGAAGATATGGAAGCATTGATAAGCGCCGAAGGCATAAACCAAAGGGTCGCGCTCAAACGCATAGCCCGTTTGCGCGGTCTCACAAAAAGCGAAGCCTACAGATTGATGGTTGCTGAGAAAGCAAATAGTGAACAGTGAATAGTGAATAGTGAGAGGATAAAGGTGCAGATGTTAGACATTAGGTTTATGACACCTAAATCTATTTTTCACTATTCACTGTTCACTATTCACTATTCACTGTTATTGCGCCGGGATTATGCGTAGCTTATAGCTTACGTTGCTTTGTTCAAAGGCGCTCACGCCCAGTGAGTAGGTGCCGGGCGGGATTCTCAAAGCGATTACTTCGTTGGCATTCGGACTTGTGCTGGAACCGAGTATACTTGCGTCTGTGCTTGTGCCTCGCTTTTTTCCGACCAAATCCACGTTGAAAAGGTACATATCCAAATCGCCGTCCGTGCCGTTTATAGGCTCTAAGGTTATATAGTAAATCTTGTCTGCCGGAACAGTGAACTTATAAAAATCTTCTATAGTGTCAATGCTGCCATCGCGCAGAGTCAGCTTGAATTGGCTAGTGTCGGAGCCTGCCGCGCTGCCGGTTATTTCTACAGCCCCATCAACGCCTTGCCCTTTGCGGCTCTTTTCATTCGGTTCAACTTCGTTGACAGGCGCAAGCGCAGTCGTACTCAAGCCGCTGAAAACAATGTTTATGCCGGACGTCGTGTTGCCTGCGCTTACGGTTACGGGAACAAATATGCTGGGCGAACTCGATGAATTATCCGCGCCGTTATAATACTGCTCCAAAATAGGCAGAGGGATTTGCTGATCGAGAGGACCGATGCCAGAACCACCGATTGCACTGGGACTGATTTGTTGAATTTCAACAAGGTATTGACCTTCCGGCAATCCTTCAATTTTGTATTTGCCCGAACCGAATTGCAGACCTGTGACAGCGCTTGCCGCCGTAACGAGCGAGTCAGTGCTGTCTTGTGCCTGGGGAGTTACTGGAACCCCGTCTCCATCAAGTTGGATAGCTGTCATAGGAAAATCGAGAAACGCTGTCGAAGTTAAGACGGGCGG
The DNA here is from genome assembly GCA_031389065.1 of Acidobacteriota bacterium. Classification (GTDB taxonomy): domain Bacteria; phylum Acidobacteriota; class Blastocatellia; order UBA7656; family UBA7656; genus JACQDB01. The sequence continues at coordinate 13,936 of JANMSG010000222.1, forward strand.
ATAAGCGCCTTTGCTGATTCTTCGCGCCACTACGTTGACGCCTGTTAAAGGAACATCCCCACTTGGCGTTTTGATAATCACGCTGCCTTCAATCGCTCCAAGCGTTGATGAAAATTCAGGCGTAGGATAGAGGCTCGCAAGCGCGGCTTGCGTATCGAAATCAAGTGACGCCACAAAGAAGCCTGACCTTCCGAACCCGCTGCTGCCGAGCTGAGAACCGGTTGGCGGCCCGGTGCTTGAACCGGGAAAAAGAAATGGGTACAGGGTTTCTGTAAAAGGCGTGAACAGATCAAAGACCTGGGCGCGCGTGAAGCCTGCCGGTTGCACGGAACTGGCGCTTCCGGCGGCAATCCCGCCATTGACCTGGGAGTGATCAAGCGGACCTGCCAGGTGTCCTATCTCGTGAGTGAAGACACCAAGAAAAGGAATCTCTCCGCCAATACTATTAACCGCCGCGCCATTCAAAACGACGATGCCTTCTTTGATGGCATTGTTTTGCGCGTCAAGCTGAATGAAGCTGAAGAAGCCTAACACGCCGCCGCCGCCGGTGATAGAACCATCTGTGTCAAAGACGATTGGATTTTGAAACGTTGGGTTGCTACCACTGCGTATGCGACCGATGTTTGCGGAAGTCACATCCATGGGCAGCCCCGATACCGGGTCTTTAATCGGTCCTGCGTTGGCAAAGCGCAAGGTTGAGTTTGGCGTGTTTGAATAGAGATTGAAAATCCTATCAATCAAGGCGACAGCTCTCGCATTTGAGATAGGACCAAGCGGGCCTGAATCAACGTGGTATAAAACGCGCCCCTGCTCATCAACGGTTTGAGAATTGAGCGCGCCACCTTGTATCACTGTGCGAGGCCATAGGACCGGTCGTCCGTTTGGGCCTAAAAGCAGAGGACCGCCCGCCAACGCGCCTGTTGAAACCAGCGCCAGGAAAGCGACCACGAGAGAAAAAATGATGCGCGACTTACATCGGAGTGTTTTCATTGCGTGATGGCTCCTTTTTCGTTGCCGTGAGCGGCGATAATACTTTCGACTACTTCAAGGAAGGCGTCTAGCGGCAAGGCTCCACGTTTGCGGGTCAGCGTCTCTTTTTCAGCGCTGAGAGCTTGTGTGCTGATGCCGCTGCCGCTTTGCGATTGCGAGAGCGGTTCATCGCGGTCAGGAAAAACGATGCGAGCATCATCCTTTTTCATCTTCCAGTTATTATAAGGCGACGTGAACAAGCCTTGATTGTTGATGCTGTTTCGCAAAAGCTGACTGCCTGAGGGCATCTCCGAGACGAAGAAAGCCCCTTGATCGAGCCCTACAGGATAAGTGAATTTGCCGCCCATGTAGTTGGGAATCAGGAAGAGAATCGCGCGATCACCAATTGTGTACGCCGCCATGCCGTGGATAAATTCTGTGGTGGACACCACTCGCCCGTGCATTGTGATGTCGCCGCCTTTGCTTTTTGAAGGTAGCGCCGGATGACCAAGCTGGCTGAATTTTATCTTCCTCTGGAATTTGCCTTTCAGCGCGTTCTCAACTTCAAAAACGTAATGCGTGACCGGCATCATTCCTCCGGCTACCATTTCTTCTGCCCTTTCGACAGAGATACAGTGCCCCATAAAGATACGGTCTGCTGTTGCTTCCATCTCTTCCAGATTGAAACGCAGCACCGCGTGATGCGCCTGAGTTTTGTAAAAGCCATTCGATAACACCAACGCGACAATCATCATCACCAGCGCTATCTTGAATAAACGTGTTGCCATAATTCTTTCTCCATATTATTACTACAGTAACAGGCGGCCACTTAGATGTTTGAGAGTCGTAGAATAGAAACTGGCATCTATTTCACTTTTCACTCGTCACTATTCTTGTAGCCTTTGAATCGCGCCGCGTTTTCCCACCGCAATGCCGCGCGTCGAATTGATCAAATCAATAGCCATCAAATGTCTTGCAGAGACAGGCTGGTTCATCGTCCAGGATTTACCGCCATCGTTTGAGCTTAGAGTTGCACCGCCTGAGCCCACAGCCCATAGCCTATCTTTGTCAGCAGCGGCGACCGCGTTAAGCATTTCAGTTGTGCCTGAATGGATTGCTTGCCAATCGCTGCCGTTTTCGCTTCGTAAAATCGTTCCGCTTTCGCCCACCGCGACCATTGCGCTCGAAGGTAAAATGGTTAAACCTAAAAGCGCTTTCGTGGTTCCTGATTTTTGCTGAGTCCAAGTGCTGCCGCCATCTGTCGTCGAAAGTATAAGCCCGTCTTCTCCAACAATCCAACCGCGTTCAGGGGTTGCGAAACGGACCGTCCACAAATCTTCGATGCGGTTCGTAACGATCTCTTCCCAACGGTTGCCGCCATTTGTTGTGCGACAGACTAAGCCTCTGCCGCCTGCCGCCCAACCGCGCTCTTGATCGACAAAACAGAGCGAGTTTAACACTTCGCCTTCGCGCTCAAATCTTTGCGTCTTCCAGGTTTGCCCGCCATCGTCGGTTCTTTCAATGCGACCTGCATAACCTGCCATCCATCCTAAAGATGGGCTGACGAATTGAATGGAAGAGAAAACTTCAGTGATTCGCGCAATGACTTGCCAACTGATGCCGCCATCGGTTGTGCGAAACAAGGGCCCGCCTTCCGGGCTGATGTCTCCAACCGTCCAACCGTTTTGCGCATCAAGAAAATCAATCGCCAGCAAATCGAATTTGCTGATGTCTACACCTGTATTCCAACGCCCCTGGTCTTGGCGCAAAGGATATGATTCTTCAAGTGGCTTATCCGTTGCAGCATGTTGGGTTGGATTTTTTTTGCCTGTGCAAGAGACCAACACTGAAACCAGCACGAGCGCAATAAAAGCTAAAATAAATCTCACACTCATTGATTAGAGACGATACCGCAAAAAAAAGTCGAGAAAAATTATTTCACTAGCAAAATCAGGCATTATACCCAATCTGAAGAAATAGCAGGGGAAAGGAAATCGTAAACCATAGAGCCCTCAGAATGCAAGGCTTAGCATCCTGAAGGCTCTATAGTCGGCGTATCAATAGTATGATTTACAATCGGGTAATCTTTGCTTCGTGTTCTGCCAGATTGAGCTTGCGCGTCACGTTGCGCGTATCGATGACGAGCGGCGCAAGTCTTACGACCTTTTCATAATCAATCGCCGAATGATCCGTGACGATCAACACGCAATCACAATTGCTCAATGATTCATCGGTTAATTCGGAATTCTTCAATGTCTCTTTGCCATCAAGCCGCATCTCGGCGATGAACGGATCGTGATAGGTCAAATTCGCGCCTTTGTTCAATAGTTGTTCGGCGATGCCGATGGCGGGCGATTCGCGCACATCATCAATGTCGCGTTTATAAGCCACACCCAACATCAAAATGCGCGACCCTTTGATCGCCTTGCTGCGTTCGTTCAAGCCGTCTTGCACCAGATTGACAACATGACGCGGCATATAGGAATTCACCTCTTCAGCCAGACTGATGAAGCGCGCTTCAAAGCCATGGAGGCGCGCCTTCCACGATAGATAATGCGGATCTAAAGGGATGCAGTGGCCTCCGATTCCAGGACCCGGGTAAAACGCCATAAAGCCAAAGGGTTTGGTCGCCGCCGCTTGAATCACTTCCCATGAATCGATGTTCAAGTGATAACAGAGCTGGGCGATTTCGTTGACTAAGGCAATGTTGACGGAGCGAAACGTGTTCTCTAAAAGCTTCGCCGTTTCGGCGACTCTGGCGCTCGAAACACTGTGCACGCGCTCGACGATGGTTTGATAGAGCGCCGCAGCCATCTCCATAGAAACCCGAGACACCCCGCCGACGACTTTCGGAATGTTGTGGGTTTGAAAATCTTTATTGCCGGGGACAACGCGCTCCGGCGAAAACGCCAGGAAGAAATCTTCATCCAACTTCAAGCCGGTCTCTTCGAGCATGGGCAACAAGACTTCATCGGTTGTTCCTGGATAAGTGGTGGATTCGAGAATCACCAACTGTGGCGAGTGTAGATGTGCGGCGACCTGTTCGGCGGCAGCAAGTATGTAAGAGATGTCCGGCTCTTTGGTTTTCCTGAGCGGTGTGGGAACGCAGATGATAACGGCATCGGTTTGGCTGAGTTGTGAAAAATCGGTGGTAGCCGATAGCTTGCCTTTTTCAACCAATGCTTGAACGCTTTTAGTCGGAACATCGGGGATGTAAGACAGACCCCGGTTGATTTCCTCTGTGCGCGGCGTATTGACATCAAAGCCGATGACGCGGTGGCCAGCGCCGGCGAACTCTACGGCAAGCGGCAAGCCCACATAACCCAAACCAATGACGCCAACGACAGCGCGGCGTTCGACAATTTTATTTTGCAAATCAATACTCATGAATTTAATGGCTCCGTTGTCATATGTAATAAACCCGCTCAACAAAACGAAAAGCGGAATGGATTATGAAACTACTTTATTGATGCAGGTGTCAAAGGGATGAAAATGTTTCCGCTCATTTCATCTTTGCAATCTCCTCAAATTTTCCTACGCAAGTGCTTCAAATTGTGGAGAGCAATTCTTCACGTGTAACTGTAGCCGTGCCAAGTTTGCCTACGACTACGCCCGCCGCGTAATTAGCCAGGATAGCCGATTCAACAAAGGTTGCGCCCGTCGCAAGCGCCAGCGCAAGCGTCGCAATCACCGTGTCGCCGGCGCCCGTCACGTCGTAAACTTCGCGCGCCACGGTTGGTATATAGGTCACCGCGCCCTCATCCGTAAACAGTGCCATGCCTTCTTCGCCTCGCGTGATTAAAGCGGCGCGGCAATCAATGGAGTCGAGAATTTTTTGCCCTGCTTGAGTCAAACTCTGTTCATTTTCAATAGCGATTCCTGTGGCTTCGCTCGCCTCTTGATGATTCGGCGTGATGATTGTGACGGGTTGATAATTTATAAAGCTTCGCGTTTTCGGGTCTAAACAAACCGTCAACTTGCGTTCACTCGCAAGCGCAAGAACTTCCGCAAGCAGCCTTGTGGTAAGCAAACCTTTGCTGTAATCAGAGACGATCAGCGCGTCGGATTTTTCCATCTCGCGGTGAAAGATCGCGATAATGCGATCTTCGATTTCCTTCGAAATCGGCTGGCGATTTTCGCGGTCTGCGCGCACCACTTGTTGATTATGGGCGATGATGCGCGTCTTTAAAGTCGTAGGGCGCCTGGCGTCAACAACTATGCTTTCGGTGTTTACGCCCGATTTTTCAAAGGCCAGGCGCATACGCTCTGCATCCATGTCATCGCCAACCACGCCGAGCGCAACAGGGCTTGCGCCAAGCCCCACCAGATTCGACACAACGTTGCCAGCGCCGCCCAAAGCGAGCGTCTGTTTTTCAACTTCGACCACAGGCACGGGAGCTTCCGGCGATATGCGACGCACGCGCCCGAAGATAAATTCATCGAGCATCAAATCGCCAAGCACAATGATGCGCTTGCCTGCAAAATTATTCGTTATCTCTGCGGCGCGTTCGCGCTTCAACATAAACATAAATTTGATGGTAGGGACAGCGCCTGATTGCTACCCCTGATTTACCCAGCCACTGCCTTGAAACCGGCTACACCAGCCTCTTCCAAGACTTCATCAACCGAAGCGTTCACTGCTTCAACGGCAACTTTCTTGATTCGTGTTTCGGCAGCAAATTCAACCGCTTGCTTTTGATGCGTATCTTTTTTCTCACTACCGACGGCTGAGTGCCGACCGCTGACTGCCTCAACGACTCTATGCGGGGCGTCTGTCCAGGGATGCCACACATCAGGATTCGAGGAACCGAATACGCCTACGACAGGACGATTCAACGCTGCGGCTATGTGCATAGGACCGCTGTCATTGCCGACAAATAAACTGGATAGGCTAATCAATGCCATCAATTCTTTCAAGCCCAAACCAGTTATGACGCGTGGCCTGGCTGTCGAAAGCGAGGCGGTCTTGTGAGCGATTTCTTCTTGTTCGCGCCCCGCTATGATTACGCTTGGCAAGTGCCATCGCTCACTCAAGTGATTGACGACTTGCGCGAATCGGTTTGCAGACCAACGCTTCGCTTCAAAAGCGGCGGCGGGGGCGATGATGGCAAATCGGTTTTGCGCTTCTTTGCTATCGCTTTCCAACAAATTCATGCCGATCGAATGTAAGCGTTCGCCAACCAATTGTTTGGCTTGTTCTGCAACTTTCAAACTCAATTTGGGTCGCCCTTCAAGACAATTGATGCCTGTCCAATAAAGAAGGGCGAGTTGTTGCTCGACGCTGTGAACCGTTGAGCGATTCAACAAAATGTCTGGACCGGGGGCTCGTCTGTTGAGCATCCAGGAGTGATGGTAACCCGCATAACCTACGGTGTATTTTGCGCCTGACAACCTGGCGATGATTGATGCGCTGGTGCCGCCATGCATATTGAAGGCAACATCGAACTGTGAGCGGCGCAAGTTTTTGATTAACTTGGCGCGGGCAGTAAAACTTGAATCGGTCACCATCAGTTGATCAACGAGCGGATGGTCTTCAAGAATTGGCGCCGACAGAGGTTCGGAAATAACCGTGATTTCAATATCGCTGCGCAAGGATTTGAGCGCTTCCAGGCAGGGAGTCATCAAGACCGTGTCGCCAATTGACCGGAGGCGCACCAGCAAAACTTTTTGAACGAGCGACCAATCGAGTACCTCTCTGGTCGCATCGTTGACTGAAGAAATCAAGCGGCTCCTTCAATGCTCGCCTCGTCAAGCAGCATAACCGGAAGGTCATCGCGCACCGGATAAACGCGATTACATTGGGGGCATTTCAATCCGCTACCGTCCGACTTCAACTCTACTTTCACTTTGCACAAAGGGCAAACGAGTTTTTCCAACAACATTTCACTGATCGGCACTGTAAACCTCCTGTCGTGTAGGCGGTCAAGTCTAGCACCGTCATTTGCAAGCGTCAATTTCTCGTCTTTTCGACTCCGTTGCGTAATCATCAATTCATAAAGATGTCAGATGCCAGATGTTAGATGTTAGAAAAAAATCGCCAAACGTCCGGCTTGACATAAGACTCTAGAAGACGAAAGCATGCATC
>JANMSG010000225.1:0-13314 GCA_031389065.1 Acidobacteriota bacterium
CCATCCGTTGGATCTTGTAGGGTCTGGTGCTGCCAATCATGAGCTTGCGCCTCAAATTGCTTCTTTACCTCCTCCTCGTACACCTGTTGTTTGCCGGTGTCGCGATTTACCTTTTGTTGCAGCATCGCATATGGCTGCTTGCGGTTGAAGCGGTCTTTCTGATTTCTCTGACGGTTGGCCTGGCGCTGATCAGAAATCTTTTCGGCACCATCGAATTAATCAATACCGGCGCGCAATTCATCAACGATGGAGATTTTACGGCACGCTTCCGCGAAGTCGGTCAGAGAGAACTCGACCAACTGGTTCACATCTATAACAAAATGATTGACCATCTGCGCGAGGAAAGGCTCAAATTGCAGGAGCAAAATTATTTTCTTGATAAAGTTTTGACGGCTTCGCCCTCAGGAATTATCACTTTCGATTTCGATACCAAAATCGCCATGGTTAATCCTTGCGCGCAAACCTTACTGCAAACGAGAGCGGAGAATTTGTTCGGCAAAACGCTTGATGAACTCCACCTGCCATTTGCCAACGAGTTGAACCAATTACCAGCGGGCGAGTCTCGCGTCATAAATTTGTTAGGCAGACAGCGCATCAAATGCCAGCGTTCACAATTTTATGATAGAGGGTTTTTGCGCGACTTCATCTTGATGGAAGAGTTGACCGAAGAGTTGCGGCAGTCTGAAAAAGCCGCTTATGAAAAGCTGATTCGTATGATGAGCCACGAAGTGAATAATTCCGTAGGCGCGGCGAATTCATTGCTCCATTCCTGTTTGAATTACCAGAACCAACTGTGTGAAGAAGACCGCGAGGATTTTGAAAACGCGCTCAAAGTGGTGATCTCGCGCACCGATCAATTGAATCTTTTTATGAAAAGTTTCGCCGACGTTGTGCGTTTGCCGGCTCCGAATCTTCAACCCTGCGATGTTTTGCAGCTTGTCAAAGACATCGCTTTTTTGATGCGCGAAGAATCCTTGCGAAGAAATATCACCTGGCATTGGCAGGTGCAAACGGGGCTAGGGTCCATTCTGATGGATCGAAGTCAGATGGAGCAGGCAGTCGTCAATATTTTGAAGAACGCTTTAGAGGCCATCGGCAAAGATGGAAGCATCACGATTCGCGCAGGCCGCAAAGGGCGAAATAAATTTTTGCTCATCGAGGACACCGGATGTGGCATCGCTGCGGATGCGCGAGCCAATCTGTTCACGCCTTTTTTCAGTACCAAAAAAGACGGCAAAGGAATCGGATTAACCATGGTTCAAGAGATTCTGGACAATCACAAATTCGATTTCTCTTTAGCAAGCGAAGCTGATAAACCCACGCAATTTACCATCTACTTTTGACAGCAATGCGACGGCCGCTCGCTCACTGCCAAGCTAGTGAAGCGAGACCCGCGGCGCCTGCCAGATAGGTAAACCATGCCTGTTCGTCTTCCAGGTTGAGTCCGAATTCTTGCGGATGATACAGGTGCGGTTTTTCATCGAGCGCATCACCAACGGCGTTTTGAGCTTCTTGTAAATCAATATTGCCTAAGACCAGCAAGCCTGTAAGCTGTGGCGTCAGGCCAGACGATGCCGCCATTCTTTCGCGGTAGTAGAGCGCGAAACGATGCAAATCATCAGCTTTTGATTCTGCGTCGCAAACATAATTTCTTAGCAACACAGGCTCTCCGCCACTCACTAAAACGGCGGTGAAGCCTTCTCTGTTTGAGGACACAAGCATTTTATCGCCGGGTGATTTATCCTGCATCAACCATTGCGCTTCCCCCATGTGTCTGGGCAATAGTAGCCCCGTATGCCAGCCTATCGAATGAAATACGGCTTCATATTCGTCAAGGATTTCCTGACGCGCAACCGTCACAAGGTAGCGTTCCTGTTTGCCCTCTGGCTTCAAGCGCTGTCGGCTGATGAGCAATTCGGCAGCCGGCGTAGCGATGACTCTTTCAATCTTCCAGGCGAGAACTTCATTCAATTCTTTGCGACCGGAGGGTTTGCTCTCAAGCGTCAAGACGAGGGAACGCGCCGCTCCTTCGGGTAAGGCAATCGACCATTGTTTTTTGTTTGCCAGTCCTGCCGCTTCGAGGGTGTCTGCAATAATGCCTGCCAGTTCTTGCGGGTCTTGAATGTTTTGCGCATCGAAATTCGGAGTGAGAAGTTGCGCGGGCAATTGCGTCAAGGCGCTCGACGCAATAGAAAAACCGCGTCGCGTATTACGCAAATCAACAACCGCGAAGTTATCGTCTGCAAATCCCGCCGCAAGGTTAGGAACTCTTGGCGCAAATAGATATTTTTGTATCGCTGAAGACATGTTGATTTCTCGTCTCTACTCTTTGAATCTCTGTTTTTTTTGTTGTAGATGATTGATAAAGCTGCATGAGAAGCGCCAACCAGGAACGGAAAATCAGTAATCGCTGTAAGCCACTCCATCCGTCCCTTCGCCTGGCGCGGCGCTGTGAACATCAACCACGCCTTGTCCGCCCTGCCGCGAAATGGTGTCCTCTTCGATATCAACTTTCCAATCAACTTCGGAGGTGATTGGATCGGGAGGAATCTCGCGTATATAGCCCATACTGACCAGGTCATCAAGCGATTGTGGCAATTCTTCTTTATCTGCGGCGTATTGATCTATGGCCTTTCGGAAGGCTTGCAAGTTTTGTTTGAGGACGGTTTCTCTGGCGTGTACTTGAATCTTTTGATAATTGACGACACCGATTGCCGCCAGTATGACGATGATGGTCATCACGATGACCAACTCCAAAATGGTGAAGCCTGCCTGGTTGTTTGTCCGTTGTCGCTGGTTCATTGTTTTATGCCCCTGATTGCCGAGCCACAGGGGTTCGTTTTTAGTAGTAGATCGTTTCATACTGCAATTTACTCTACCGAATTTATTGACCATGTCGTAGTTCTTTTCATCGCGCTTTGCAACATCCGACTGAAAGTTGACAAAGGACACCTTACCAGTCTTTGTACTTGGTTCCGTTCAATGCCGTGGCGTCGCTGCTTGAATACACGTCGAAGACGTCTTCTCCGCCCCAGGAGGTTGAATCGGCATCATCTTTGTAAGACCTCATTTCCCATTCGGTGGTGCCTGTCGTCGGGTCTATTGGCAAGCGGCGCAGAAATTTAACTTTGTTGCCGCTGGTGCCAACCGTGTTGGCGGGGATGAAGCCTTCAACCAGAATCTCCAGTTCTTTGGGATAGCCAGTCGGCGTCTTCCACTCAATGGGAATTGCACTACCGTTCGATAGGTCGTGGTAACGCTTGTAAGCGTCTATTGCCTGGCGCAATTGTCGAAGCGCAATTCGCAATTCGGTTTCGCGCTCGCGCTTGACGGTATTGCGAACCAGTGGAATCGCTGCCGCCGTCAACACCGACAAGATGGTGATGACGATGATGATCTCAAGCAAGGTGAATCCCGATTTTGGATTTTGGATTGAAGTAGAGACACGAATCTCTCTCTCTCTTAATGCGGAGTCGAAATGTAAATAAATCCTGTTTTTCATAATCCAAAATCCAAAATCCAAAATTCCCTTGCTATTTTACCTCAACTTGCGAGGATTGGAACTTGAGCGGGATGACTTGTCCTTGCATTGAACGTACAAATGTCTGTTGTTCGTTGATCGTCAGAGGTGAGCTCCCTTGTGCTTTCGGTGTAAACACGATGATCAACAATTGTCCGCTTGGGCGAACGGCTGGGGAACCCGAAGGACGACTCATTTGCACATTCAACATGCCGCCCTCGGCGGTAAATTGCAGGTCAGGATTGACGCCGCCTGCTCTGAGCAACCCCCCATCGCGCACGCCTTTAATCTCCAAAATATTCGGGTCAAAACTGAGTGAGAAATTGGTCGAGGATATTGACCCTGCGCCGTTCAAAAATATGCCCACATAAAAATCTTGCCTTAGGGTTGCCACTGACGATGCACCCCTGACCATGATAGAGACAGGCGAATTGGCTGGCACCGCTTCATCGTCGTCATCATCATCATCATCATCTATATCCTGTTTGGGTGGCGCGCCCGGTTGAGGAACCGGCGTTCTCTCAACCTTAGGTTTCAGTTGATTCGTTGTTGCGGGCTGAGTAATGGTTTGATTGATTATCGGAGATACCACAACGCCAGGCAAATTTGCATTTACGACGGTGCCTTGCGGCGCTGCGCTTTGCGGTTGCGGGTTTGATGCAGGCGTGGTTTGCTGCGGCAGAGGTGCAGGCGCGCCGCCAGCGGGTGCTCCTGCGCCTGCCACTTGCTCTTTTTGCGCGTCAAGCGCATCAGCCACATTCAGAATCTGCTCGATGGATAGCTGAGTGCTGGGGTCTGTTTGCGAGCCAGTCCCATAAGCAAGGTGGTCTTTAGGTTGAATGTCTGCGCGACGCAAGATGTGCGGCGTTACGGTTATCACAACGTCGCTTTGGGTATTCTTGGTTTCAGGCGTAGCGAAGAATCTTCCCAGTATAGGAATCAATCCCAGTAAAGGAAATCCTTTTGTAGATTTCGATTCTTCGGTTTGGCTGACCCCTGCGATCAAAGTCTGCTGCCCGTCTTTGACGCGCGCCACCGATTGCATGGTGCGTTGGTTGAAAGTCGGAGTGAGTGCGCCACTGCTTAAATCAAGCGAGGTTGACTCAATCTTCATAATCATCTGAACTTCATCTTCAAAAACTTTCGGCTCCATATCAATATTGAGACCGACATTTTCATATTGAATCTGCGGAATACCTACGCCGAAAGAGTTTCCGAGAAATTGACTGTTATTCTGATTATTCGGGTTCTGATTATTTCCTTGCGTAGGATTTACATAAGAAGGCAGCGAAGCGGTTTGTATCGGCACTCTTCGCCCGATGCGAATGGTCTGCTTTTCGGTATCGAGTATGTGTACCTGCGTGGAAGCAAGCAGTTTCGCTTTGCCTTTATTTTGGAAAAAGCTGATCGAGCTAGGCGGCAGACCGAATGCGAATCCCAGCACATTGGTGTTTGCGAAGATGTGCGTATTGGGAGTGTTTGGCGCCGAGCCATTTTGTCCGAAGCCGCCAAAAATAGTGCCAATAATCCCTCCATCTTTATCTTGCGAACCGAACTGATTGCCGATTTGCAGCAAGTCATTTTTACTGACCTCGAAAATTTGCACGTCAATCAACACTTCGGCTTTGCTCTTATCGAGTGTGTCTATGAGCGATTCGATCAACTGAATATTGGTTGGCGTGTCACGCACAACGATAGCGTTAAGTTGTTTGATTGTGGTAAGCGATTTGGCTTGCGTCGCGGCTTGAACCGCGCCTCTGATTTGCTCCACGTCCGCATTTTTGATGTAGAAAGTGCGAATCGCCTGTTGCTCGTATTTAAATCTGCTTTGCTGCCCGTCAATCGCCACAACAATAGTGCGCGTGTCCAGCTGAATGTACATCAGGTTGTTGGTCTTGAGAATCAGTTCCAGAGCTTTCGGGTAGGTTACATTATTCAATTCGATCGAGGTTTTTTGCGACTTTAATTGATTGGCGATCTGGCTGTCAAAGATTACGTTCAACCCCATGGTCTGTGCCAACTGCTCGATGATAGTGAGCAAAAAGTTGTCGCGATAGATTACCCGGGTCGTTTGAAATTTACGCGAGGGAGGCGCGGTCAAATGAGCAGGCACCGCGCCAACTGCGCCTGACGGTTGAATGACGCCATTATATGAGGTGGTGAATCTTGCCTTCTGGTTCGGATCGTTATCTCTGTCGGGCTTGGTTTTTGGACCGGCAACGTCGCCTGTACTTGGCAATCCATCCGTAGGCAATCCCAAAGCGATAAGCATATTGCGAGCTTTGATTAATGCGAGTTCGTTGGTGCGGTCAAAAGCGAAAGCCTGACGGAATGCCTGATAAGCCGCCTGATAATCTTTCTGGTCTGCCAATCTATCGCCGCGCTCAATCAACATTAATGCCGCATTGACCAGGGCGCGAGACAGATGCAGTTGATATTCAACATTGGCAGGCTTTTCCGAAGCTGCCAGGGCAAATTGCTCTGCCGCTTTGTCCCACTGTCTGTTGATTTCATACTTCAATCCCTCTTTGAAATACTTTTTGTGATCGGCGAAAGTGATCACCGGAACAGCCAGCATAAAGACTAAAATCAGGACAATAGCCCGTTGAATGTTTCTAAATTTATTTACCATTACTAAAACCTCAGGCGTTAAATTTCTCACATGTGAATCAAGAATTCTCGAAAAACCTTTTGGCAATCGTCAATGCTTGATTTGCAATACCCGTAAAAGCGATCTGCCTCGTTGAAATCGGTTTGTCGCTTTTCACTGCACCGATTCAGATAGATTTACGCGCTACCAGTTGGCTCCTCTTTATTCCTAAGAAAATCGAATAAAACCTTGCCATTTCCGCGCAACGTCAATCTTGAAGCGCTTATGTTATTCGATGTTATAGCGTAACACAACATTGAGAGTTTGAGACTGATAGGGAGTATCCGAATTCTCAATACTCTTAAACCGCGCACCCGCCTTGCGGTTCAAAATAAATTTGTCTTATTCGACGAAAGTCACGCGATTAATTTCGTGCAGAGTGGTTACCCCCGCAAATACTTTTGCTACAGCGGATTCTCGCAGAGACGTAAGCCCTTCGGCGCGCGCCGCACGGCGCACTTCCGAACCCGGCCTGCGGTCCAAAATGATCTCGCGTATGCTGTCGGTTACGTCGAGCAATTCGTGAATCGCGGTTCGTCCGCGATAGCCCGTGAAATTGCAATCCTCGCAACCCGCCGACGCGTAGAAAATTTCGTTGCGGTACTTGTCAGCATTCAAACCCGACTCTTGCAATTCAACGTCTGTCGGTTTATGCAGGGTTTTGCAATGGGTGCATAAAATCCTCACCAGGCGTTGCGCCAACACACAGTTCAAAGAGGAGACAAAGTTATACGGTTCCACCCCCATGTTCAAGAAACGACCGATAACATCAATGACATTGTTGGCGTGAACGGTGGTGAAAACCAGGTGACCGGTGAGCGCCGATTGAATGGCAATCTGCGCCGTTTCCGAGTCGCGGATTTCGCCGACCATGATTTTGTCCGGGTCGTGACGCAAGATGCTGCGCAGACCGCGCGCAAAGGTCAAGCCTTTCTTCTCGTTGACAGGAATTTGTGTGATGCCTTGAAGCTGATATTCCACAGGGTCTTCGATGGTGATGATTTTATCTTCGTCGTTTTTAATTTCGTTGAGCGCGCCGTACAGGGAGGTCGTTTTTCCTGAACCGGTCGGTCCGGTCACCAGCACCATGCCGTAAGGTTCGGCGATGAACTTGCGAAACTTCTTTAAATCGTGCGGGTCAAAGCCGACGACGTCGAGATTCAATTCGCGGAACGATTCATTGATTTGTTCTTTGTCCAAGATACGTATGACGCAATTTTCGCCGTGAATCGCCGGCATAATCGAAACGCGGAAGTCAATCTTGCGCCCACGGATCATAATTCTGAAACGTCCGTCCTGCGGCACGCGGCGTTCGGCAATGTCTAGCTCCGACATGACCTTGATGCGTTGAATGATGGTTTGATGATGCGCAATATCTATAGGGTCTGCGGCAGGATAGAGAGCACCGTCAATTCGGTATTTCACAGCAACATCATTTTCGCGGGTTTCGATGTGAATGTCGGAGGCGCGGCGTTCAAGGGCGTTCAATACGATGGTGTAAACCAGCTTGATAATCGGCGACATCTCTTCTTCGCCGGTGAGCCGGTCAAGGTCTAAGATCTCTTCGCCTTGGTCGGTCTCGCGCACCAGTGACATACCGTCTGCGCGAAATCCTGAGGTCGCTTTGGCGAGGATGCGCGCCGAAGTATCGCCGCGTTTCAAGGCATCTTCAATCGCCGATTGGGTTGCCACAAAAGGCTTCAAACGAACCCCTAACTGTCCTTCAATTTCATCTATGACATCGAAGTCGGTTGGGTCAGCCATCGCCACTTGCAGGATCTTGCCTTCGCGCTTGAGCGGCACAAAGTTGTGGCGAATCATCAAGTCAACCGGCAATTCGTGAATTAAATGATAATCAATCTCCGTGGCTTCGACGTTTCGCAGATCAATGAACTTGAGCCTGTAGCGCCGCGCTTTTTCGCGCGCCAGAATCTCTTCCTGGCTCATATCGGCAGGCGCTTGCTCGTTGCCCTTGGCCGCAAGCGGTACGGTTAACGAGGAAGCATTTTGCTGTGTTACGGGTTCCAAAGTTTCCGACATCCTTACCTCTGAATTTTGGATTTTAGATTTTGGATTGCAGATTGCACCGACAAGCGATCTTGAAATTTATCGCTGAAACACAAGAGAGAGTTACAGGCTCTGGTTTTCATTCGCAATCCAAAATCTAAAACCCAAAATCAATTTATTTCGGTCCGCCGCCGCCCATGGTGCCGATCATATAGAAAAGCGGCAGATACATGGCGAGCAGTATGGTCATGACCAAGCCGCCCATGATCATGAGAATGATAGGCTCAATGAAAGTGGTAATGGCGTTGAGCCTCACGTCTATTTCCGAATCATAAAAATTCGCGACTTCATCGAGCATTTCGCGCAAGGCACCGGAGCGTTCGCCGACGCCTATCATGTCCGTCGCAAGCTCGGATACCCAGCCGGCTTTTTCCAGACTGTCGGTGAAAGGTTTGCCTTCGCGTATGCCTGACAGCACGCCTTCGCTGGCTTTTCTCAAGGCGCGATTAGTGATGGATTCGCTGGCAATTTCGACAGATTCGGGCAGCGTGATGCCGCCAGCCAACAGCGTGGCAAGACTGCGTGTGAATTGCGCAATGGTCATCTGGCGAATCGTTTCGCCCGCCACAGGAGTCTTCAAAGCCCACTTGTCAACCGCCAGTCTGCCTTGCGGAGTGCGTCGCCAGAAAACCAAAAAAACGATGATCCCGATAATCGTCGGCAGCAACCAGGTGAGGTTTCCGCGAATGAATTCCGCCGTGTTGACAACCGCGATGGTGAGAAAAGGTAATTGGTCATTGCCTTCATAAAGTTTCATGAAGTTTGGAATCACGTAGGTCGCCAGAATCATCACCAGAATAATGGAGGCGCTGATTAACACCATCGGATACGACAGAGACTTCTTGATTTTCCGCCGCGCTTCGGTGAGCGTCTTCTGATATTTGACGTAGCGCATCAGCACTTCGTCGAGCGAACCGGAGCGCTCGCCCGCCAATATCGAAGCGATATAGATGCGCGGAAACGAATCGCCTTGCGCGGCAAACGCTTGCGAGAGCGCTTGCCCGGCGCGAACTTTTTCTTCGACATCTTCAAGCACCAGGCGCAAACGCTCGTTCTGTATACGTTTTCTGAGTATCCCTATGGCTTGCAGAATCGGCAAACCGGCGCGCAACAATGCTGAAAGCTGTTGATTGAAGAGCAGAAAATCTTCGAGCTTGATTTTTTTGGCGCTTTTTTCAGAACCAAAGGCGCGACCCATGCCGCCGCCTTTGGTCGAAGCGATAGAGAAGACCCGAAAACCGTCACGTTCCAGCTTGGTGCGCAGGTCGCGTTCCGCCGTCGCTTCCACTGTGCGCGTAATAACTTCGCCTGTCGGCGTACCTAAACGACAAATATATTCAGCCATCTGATTGACCTAACTTATGAGGACTGGCAGCGCCAGCCAATCTGTATTCTCGTAGAAATGCAACGAAAATCATACCACACAGGCGGCGGCTCAACCACTGCGACAAACTGCGATTTGTTTTTGTTGCTTTGCTTCAGACGAGAGGCTTAAACGCAGGGCATTGGGCAAAGTTTCAAATGGTCTGGCGATTTTATCAAAGAGCAAAACACTCGGAAATCCTTTGCTTCACTCAAAGGCCGAATAACCCACCTTGATAGACGCTGCGCCACACGCCCTTAACTTTTTTGTAGATCGTGAAGTCTGTGCTTTCGTAGTACGAACTCATGGCGAAGACTTCCGCCACGCCGTCGCCATCCAGGTCGAGCAGATCAAGGAAACGCCGCGCTTCATAATTTTCTTCGCCGCCCTGCTTGTACCAGATCATTCCGCTTTTGTACTGCTTGTCCTTCCATTCTGCGATGAGAAAAAGATTGTAAGCGATTGCATTTTGCCCGACGATTTCAAAGCTGCCGATTAATTCGGTGTTGCCGTCCGCGTCTACATCTATCGCTGTCAGGTTGTTGGTTTTTACTTTCGCAATCAACGAGGCGGCGACCTTCTTTTGCTGATAGGCTTGATTGACCAGATTCATCATTTCGGCGCGTTCTTCTGGGGTTGGCGCACGCCGCGAATTCTGTTTGCTGCCCAGCGTATCAGACGTTGTAGCCAGCGCTTTGACTTCATCGCTCAGTTTGATTGACGATTGCAGTGTTGCACTTGTCGTTAAACCGATCTCCGATTCAAAGCGGTCTTTTACAGTGACGGTTCCTGCTTCCGCGCCGCCGAAAATCACGCGATACTTTTGCCCTGCGCGCATATACTTTGCCGCGACCTGTTTAACAAAAGCCTCGTTTTCATCCGGCAGTGGATTGATGTATTGCCCTTTATTGAAAATCACAATCGGGTCAAGGGTAACATTGTCTTCATATTTGTTAACGGCAAAGATGAGAGTGCCTGCGACGGTTTGCGCTTGCGGCTTCTTCTGAGTTGGCGCTGATTTTGTTGGCGGCTTTTTTTGCGCCAGACTTTTGACGACAGCCGGAGCGCATATCAAAAACGATACGACGAGCGAAGCAGCAAGGCGATGGCGAAAAGTCATTGAACGTCTCTCCTGATGGTTGAAATTTCGCGCTGAATATAACACGGAATGTGCCATTTGCGAGATGCTCGCAGGAGGTTGAATCGAGTTTTTGTAAGGCTTGCCAACCATTAATCTTGTGGTGAATTGACTGCCGCGAACATCATTTGTTTTGAATCGCGGGCAAATCTCTTTTGTAACATACGGGTCACAGGATAACCCGATTTTGCCAACAGATGTTTCGGTTGCGAAAACGCCAGCAAATCATAAGAAACGGAATTGTCTTCAAGGTTCCACTCAACCGAAAAACGTTCTTCGCCGCGCTCTGCGTGTTCTACGAGAGTGCCATAAGCGAAGCCGTATTTTTTTACTGGCGCGTCTTCGTCAATCAAGTAAACGATGCGGCAAGCGTTCACCGAATAAAATCCGAAATGCCGGACGATTACAACTGCACAAGTGCCAATTTGGATAGGCGCGTCTGGTTGCAACACGCGAACCCAACCCAGATTGAACATCTCCCAGCTTTGCATCGCTCGGATGGCAAGCGCGAAACTTTCAGCCCCCTCGCCCAACTTGATGCGATTATGATCTACGTTATAGCCGTGTGGCGCGCCTCGTTTTGATGCGCCGACTTCCGCGTAAGAGAAAGGCCTCTCTTTTTGTGTTTTGAGAAAAGCGCGCAATTGTTTTTCGCTCGGCTCTGTGAGTAAAAACATTCTCAAATCCTCGCGAGGATTATAGCGAGTGCAGAGCATAATTGCTTCCATCAAATTTCGTTGACTTAAAGAAACGAATTGATTTACCGTCAGGTATTATGATTGAAGTTAATGTCGAAGAAATAGCAACGAAGTTGCCCGATTTGCTTGAGCAAGTCGCGACAGGCGAAGATGTAATTATTTACAAGTCGGGCAAGCCGATAGCGAAGATAGTCACATTGGAACAACGTCCACGCTTTGGTTTCGGCGAAGATGTAGGTAAAGGTTGGATTGCAGAAGATTTTGATGCTCCATTGCCTGATGATTTGCAGGCATATTTTGAAGGACGCGGCGAGTGAATATTCTAATTGACACTCAATGCTTTCTTTGGGCTTTCATCGAACCGGAGCGGCTCGGAGAAAAGGCTAAACAAGCTCTGGCAGATTGGAGTAATACTCTCTTTTTATCAGCTGTAAGCGCGTGGGAAATCTCTATCAAGTACGGCATTGGAAAACTTAAGGCAATAATATACTTGACGAATCAAACCATATGAAGTATAATTCTTTATATGGAACAACCAACAACACTTCAAGAAGCAATCGTTTATTTTAGCGACGCTGATAATTGCCTCAGCTACATGGTTGCGCGTCGCTGGCCTAATGGCGTGTTCTGCCCTACCTGTGGTCGTGACGATGTTAGGTTCCTTGCGAATCAACGCAAATGGCAATGTAAGAGCATTCACCCGCGCAGACAGTTTAGCGTTAAGGTCGGAACCATATTTGAAGATTCGCCGCTTGGCTTGGATAAATGGTTGATGGCTGTCTGGATGATTACCAATTGCAAGAATGGCGTTTCGAGTTATGAGATTCAACGCGCTATCGGTGTCACTCAGAAATCCGCCTGGTTTATGATGCACATAATTAGACTGGCAATGCAGACGGGTTCTTTTGAAAAAAAGTTCTCTGGAACCGTTGAAGCAGACGAAACATTCGTCGGTGGTCTTGCTAAAAATATGCACAAAGACAAACGCGAAGCCAGAATTAAAGGTCGTGGGGCTGTAGGAAAAGCCATTGTCATGGGTGTTCTTGAGCGACACGGCGAAGTCAGAGCCAATGTCGTACCGAACACCGCACAAGAGACTTTGCACGAACAGATTAAAGCCAACGTTGAAAAAGGCTCTAATGTGTTCACAGACCAGTTTCCAGCCTACAACGGTTTGGAACCTGATTTTGTGCATAAGTTTGTGAATCATACTGTTGAGTATGTCAAAGGCAACGTTCACACAAACGGTATAGAGAACTTTTGGAGTCTCTTGAAACGTGGTCTTAAAGGTACATATGTTAGTGTGATGCCTTTTCATTTGTCTCGTTATGTTGACGAGCAAGCCTTCAGATTTAATAACCGCAAAGACCTGAATGATGGTGACCGTTTTAGCATTGTTGCTTCACAGATCGCGGGAAAGCGACTCACCTACAAAGAACTGACAGGTAAACTTGCGGACGACTATAAATTATCGTGCTAAACAACTCGCCTCTTTGAACTTGAAGAAGCGCGGGAGACGGGCGAAGAAGTAGCCCGTCTCTTTTTTTGCTTTGTTTTCTTTTCTTCTTCTAACTTTTCTAAAAGTTCCTTGCGTGGAACGGCTAATAAACCATCCATAACTTTGTCAAAGTTTTCAAATTCATTAGATTTTTTCTGTTTCATCACTGTAAATCATCTATCAAGTCCTACAAAAGAACAAATTTCTATTTATTTATCTGCCGGACTGCTTCGAACACCACGGCGCCAACAGCTGTCGCCAAATTCAGGCTACGGACCGGACCGGTCATCGGGATAGTGTACGCCTGTTCAGGATATTTTTGCAGCAGTTCTTTAGGAAGGCCTTTCGTTTCGCTACCAAACACCAACACACTGTCTTTT
>JANMSG010000236.1:0-8771 GCA_031389065.1 Acidobacteriota bacterium
CATGCATGACGGCGCTAATGGCGTTTGTCGTAGTCATCATCATAGTTGCTCTGATCTTTGATTACGTAAACGGGTTTCATGATGCAGCGAATTCTATCGCTACCGTTGTCTCCACACGCGTACTTTCACCTGGCGCGGCAGTTGTTTGGGCAGCTTTCTTTAATTTTATTGCCTTTGTCATATTCGGAACTGAGGTTGCTTCGACCATCGGGAAAGGTATGCTCAACCTGCAATTGATAGGCGAAGAATGGCGTTTGTGGACAATATTTTCGGGTGTACTTGGCGCCATCATTTGGAACCTCATCACCTGGTATTACGGTTTGCCTTCCAGCTCTTCGCATGCGCTTATCGGCGGACTGGCGGGCGCGGCAGTTGCGGCACATAACGGCTTTGCGGGTCTCTTTATCGCTTCCGGGTGGATTAAAACCCTCACTTTCATCATAATTTCACCGCTGGCCGGTATGCTGCTCGGAGTGATTTTGATGACGGCGATCATGTGGATTTTTCGCAAGAAAACGCCTGACCGTGTGGATAAACTCTTTCGCAGATTACAACTGCTTTCGGCGGCGCTTTTCAGTTTGGGTCATGGTGGCAACGACGCGCAAAAGACGATGGGCATCATTGCTGCTGTGCTGGTCTATTCCAATATTAATCCCAATGCAACAACGAAAGTGCCACTATGGGTTGTTTTGATTTGTCACGCGGCAATCGGCTTGGGCACTTTGTCAGGCGGATGGCGAATCGTACATACCATGGGGTCGCGCATCACCAAGCTGAAACCTGTCGGTGGATTCGCCGCTGAAACAGCAGGGGCTATTGCTATCGCTGCGTCAACCTATGGCGGCATACCTGTTAGTACGACACACACGATAACCGGCGCGATTGCCGGCGTAGGCGCAACCAAACGACTCTCTGCGGTTCGTTGGGGGGTGGCAAAAACTGTAATATGGGCTTGGGTTTTAACGATTCCTTTATCCGCTTTGCTTGCGGCTCTCACTTTTTATATTGTTAAAATTATCTCTACCATTGTGAAATGACCAGCGCATAAAAATATTCGCACAAATCAAAACCCGACGCGAAGAGAAGCATCTTGCTTGTTCAAGCATAAGAATCGGCAGCTTGTTTGGCATTAGCTCTCTTCTTGTAGGTTATGGAAAAGAGCGATATACTGCTTCTCAACTCAAACCTTCATCCCTACGGGAGTTATCCTTATGTCGTTTCGGATACTTGTAGTTGAAGATCATCCTGATCATCGTGATTTGATCGTTTTAATGCTGGATATGGAAGGCTATACAATTACTACCGCTAACGATGGCAGCGAAGCGCTAGACAGGATAAAAGCAGAATGTCCGGACTTGATTATTAGCGATATTATGATGCCACGTTTTGACGGAATCCGAATGGTGAAAGCCCTTCGTGAAATGCCCGAATGCAGCACCATTCCGATCTTGATGATAACCGCTCACGGCGATGCCAGCGATGATGCGATAAACGCCGGAGCCGATCGAGCGATGGGAAAACCTTTTGACTTCGACCAACTGATAGGGGTTGTCCGAGAAATGCTCGGTCAATCCAAAGACCGATAATTGAAATTGTAAGTGGACATAATAGATATCCTCAACAACCCAGGATTAAGACCCTACCTGAGGCGCGTTTTGATTTTTCATTCGGCGGCAAAACGCTAGAATCAATTTCACCGTTCAAACGCTTCAATTTTGAGATGGTTGACTTGATGGATTGGCTAACCTAGTATTGATTTCGTTGCAGAAGACAAAACTTTTTAAGCAATTTATTCTCCCGAAAATGGTTTTCAATTAAGAGAGGAAAGTATGGGAAGTTTAGGATGGCCTGAAATATTAATGATTCTGGTGGTCGCATTGATTATCTTCGGACCGCGCAAATTGCCGGAATTGGGAAAGACCCTGGGACAAAGCCTGGCGCAGTTTCGTAAAGCCAGCGAAGACTTCAAACGCACCTGGGAAGAGGAAGTAGAGATCGAAAAACGCAGAATCGAAGCGCCTGCCTCAAGCACGATTCACGAATCCGACTATGCTCAAGTGCAAGAAGAAGCCAGTGAACCTTCGCCGCCAGATACAGCAGACGAACCGTACGATTGGAAAGAAGATCTTAATTCGCACAGTTCGGATCCGACTGCCGAAGCAGAACCCGCCGAAGCGGCTCCAACTATCACGCAAGAGAGCCAGGCTGTGCCCAGGCAAACCAAACGCGATTGGATGTAATGCGATTTTGGATTTTAGATTTTGGATTGTATAAGCTGTAAGGCTTTCACGGCTGAATCCAAAATCTAAAATCCAAAATCTAAAATCAACATGACTACCTACGACAAACTCTTAGAAGATAAAGATGAAAAAATAGAGCCTGAGGAAGAATCAAGTATGTCTTTTTTAGACCATCTTGATGAACTTCGCAAACGCTTGATGCGAGTTGCCGGTTTTGTCTTCATCGCCTTTGTGCTCTGTTGGATTTTTTCAGGTAAAATTTACGACTTCCTGCAAGTTCCTGTCCGTCAGGCGATGATTAACGCAAAGCTTCGGATGGCACCTGTCCCCCCAGGTGTTCCTCTACAACCTCTTGCAGAAGTAGCCGATGGAACGGAACTGGCGTTTACCTTTCCGAGAGAACTGAATATTGGCGGCGTTCTGGTTGCGCAAGGCACGACGCAGTTGGTCAAAGTGCAGCGCGATGCCAACGGTGTTGTGCAGCTCCTTTTGTCAAAATCATGGCTGATTAATGCAAACACGGTTGTGAAAGAGGGCTTTGTCATCCCGCCAGAGCTTTACGATGCCAAGAGTACCTATTTAGGCAGAGATAATCAGTTGGTTACAAGCACGGTTCAAGGCGCGTTTAATCTTTATATCAAAGTATCTTTTTTTGCAGCAATATTTTTTGCCGTGCCGTTTATCTTGATTCAAGCCTGGGGGTTTATAGCGCCCGGTCTTTATCCTCACGAAAAGAAGTACGCCGCGCCGCTCATTATTATGGCTTCGATCTGTTTTATAACGGGTTGCGCGTTTGCCTATTACATCGCTTTTCCTCGTGCCGCTGATTTTCTGCTCAGTGTTGCTACAGAAGGAAATATTCAACCTCTGATCACAATTGATGATTATCTCGATTTAATCCTGACCATTATGCTTGGGTTGGGCGTGGTTTTCGAGATTCCAGCCATTGTCTTTTTCCTGGCGCGCATGGGATTGGTTACCTACAAACTCTTGTTGAAGGTTTGGCGTATCGCGATTATCGTAATCTTCATTATTGCAGCCATTTTATCGCCAACAACGGATGTGCCCAATTTATTGGTCTTCGCCGCGCCGATGATGTTGCTCTACATTTTGAGCGTCGGCATCGCCTGGATATTCCATAGGGACCGCAAGACCGAAGCATAAAAGGTGAGGAATTTTGCGCGCAAGGCTGACGCAACAATGACGTTCTAAGATTGACCACTGGAATTAAGTCAACGTAAACTTATTTTCTAATTTACCAACGCTCACGCAATCTACGGGATCATCCTAGATTGGCTTATAAAGCGAAAGGAGTTTTCAACTATGAAGGGTGATGTTCGTCTCTTCAAAAAAGTATTTTGCCTGGCAATGATTGTAACGGTAATTGCAGGCAGTATCCCCACCATTTTCGCGCAAGACAATAAGCGCAAAGATCAGGAAAAGAAGCAAAAAGAAGAACTGAAAAGCGTGTACAAGAAGTGGCTTGATGAAGACGTCAACTACATCATCACCAATGACGAACGCAAAGCCTTCAAATCGCTCAAGACTGACGAAGAACGCGATCAATTCATAGAGCAGTTCTGGTTGCGACGCGATCCTGACCCGGACACGCCGGAAAATGAATACAAAGAAGAATACTTCGAGCGCATTCAGTATGCCAATGAAAAGTTTGCTTCAGGCATTCCCGGCTGGCGCACTGACAGAGGCCGCATCTACGTGATGTTCGGCAAGCCCAGCCAAATCGAATCGCATCCGTCGGGCGGCTCTTACGACAGACCCTCTCATGAAGGTGGCGGCTCGACTTCTACATATCCTTTTGAAATCTGGTGGTATCGCTACATTGAAGGAATCGGTTCCGACATCGAAATCGAATTCGTTGACCCTTCAGGTTCCGGCGAATACCGCATCGCCCGCAGCCCGAATGAAAAAGATGCTTTGCTGTTCACGCCAAACGCTGGACTAACGCTGGCAGAGCAATTGGGATTGTCCAACAAAGGAGACCGCATCAGTGGACAATACAACGATCAGTCAGGGCGTGGCGGTTCATTATTTGGCGGACGTGCCAAAGACCAACCCTTTGAGAAACTGCAACTCTTGGCAGATTTACAGAGAGCCCCTGCGATCAAGTATCCTGACCTGCACAGTTCAGCAGATTTACCTGAAATCGCCACAGACATTTTGCCTTTCAGCGTGAGAACCGATTTCTGGCGCATCAGCAATGAAAGCGTGGCGACTTCGTTCACGGTTCAATTCGACCACACGGATTTTTCCTTCAAAAACATCGGCGGAATCTACACTGCGTCGGCAAACATCTATGCGAAGATTACAGGGCTTTCCGGTCGTCGCGCAGGTCAGTTTGAAGACAACATTGCAACCGGCCGTTACACAGAAGAAAATTTGCAAGTCGGACAAGCGCAACGCTCGGTCTATCAAAGAAACGTAGTGTTGCCGCCGGGCCGCTACAAAATTGACGTGGTTGCCCGCGACACCACAAGCGGCAAGACAGGCGTTTTGCATCATTCGTTTGAAGTGCCACGCTATCAAGAGAATCAGCTTGCCACCAGCACCATTGTGCTAGCCGCTTCGATTGAACCGATTGATAGCAAGACCTTGCTGCAAGGCAATACTTTTGTCATCGGTCGCTACAAAGTGAAACCGTTCGTCAGTGGCATCTACAAACCTGGACAAAATGTTGCCATGTTCTTGCAGGTTTATGATGCGCAGATGGATCAAGCTACCTTGCAGCCGGCGCTCAAAGTCGAGTATACGGTTATGAAAGGCGATCAGGAAATTTTGCACATTGTTGAAGACGGCAAGAGCAACTTTGGCAAAGTAGACCTGAAAGGTCAGCAATTAACTGTAATGCGCTCCATACCGGTTGCAGAGAAGCTCTCACAACCCGGCGCATATACGGTGAAGATCAAGATAACCGACTTAGTTTCGCAAAAGATTGTTACGCCGGAAACCAAATTCACTGTCGTAAATCGTTAATTGAATCTTTCAAAATCAAATTAAAAAGGGACTGTTTCGGCAGTCCTTTTTTAACAACTCGCCAAAGAAGTCCCCTTCTTTCAAGTAGGGGATGAATTTGGCATCGCCGCAAGGCGATTATCTACCGAATGAGTGTTATCTATTCGGTAGTCAAAAAGGTTATAATAAGCCTATCAAAGCGTATAAATTCAAAATCAAGCCGACAAAGAAAATCGCTCAACAGTTTGAAGCGACGCTTGATATAGGAATCCTGATTGTACCGTAGACTGTCTAGTCTGCGGTTGACTGGAACGAAGTCCCGCTGGCTTTTCAAGTCATTTACGGCGCAAGACTGGCGCAGACTAGACAGTTACCGCTACCTCACCTGCTCCACAAATCATCTAGGAGAGCTATATATGCCGCGAACTTTACAATGCCGCGTTGCAAGAGAGACGCGATGCCTACAAGCTTTCCAAGACCTCTATCAACTATCAGAGTCAGCAAAATCAACTGCCTGAAATCCGTAGCGACCGCCAAGACCTCAGGGGCGTTCACTCTCAAATTTTGCAAGACGCTTTGAAGCGACTCGATAAAGCCTTTGATGCGTTCTTTTGTCGTGTCAAGGCTGGCCTCGAACCTGGTTATCCCAGATTCAAAGGCAAAAGGTTTTTCAATTCCTTCACCTATCCGCAATCGGGCTTTCATCTTGATGGCAACAAACTCACGCTCTCGAAAATTGGTTCTATGCGCGTTCGCCTGAGTCGCAAGATTGATGGAAAAATCAAAACCTGCACTATCAAGCGACAGATTGACGGCTGGTTCTGTATCTTCACGGTTGAAGAAAACCAATCGCGCTTCTTTCCGAAGACTGGCGATACGGTAGGGGTAGATGTTGGTCTGGAAAACTTCGCCACTCTGAGCGATGGTCAGGTCATAGAGAATCCGCGCTACTTACGCAAAGCCGAAAACGCCCTGAAGATTCAACAGCGATTGGTGAGCAAGAAAAGGCGCGGTGGCGCGAATCGAAAAAAGGCTGTCCGCTTGCTTGGCAAGAAACATTTGAAGGTGCAGAACCAACGCCGTGATTTCTTTCACAAGACAAGCCTTCAATTGATTCGTGAGTTTGATGAAATAGCGGTTGAAGAGTTGAACATCAAAGGGCTGGTCAAGAATCATCACTTGGCGAAGTCTATCAGTGACGCATTGTTGGGAACTTTCCGTAGCGTACTCGAAAACAAAGCTGCAAACGCTGGTCGTAGAGTCTGGAAAGTAGCCCCTCATTTCACTTCACAAGACTGTTCTCAATGTGGCGAGAGGGTAAAGAAATCCCTTGCTGTGAGAGAACATCGTTGTATTGGGTGTGGCTTAGTTATCCATCGTGACCATAATGCCGCACTCAATATCCTTGGTCGGGCAGACCAATTCGTTAGAGTCAACGTGGTGGCTCAGTGATCGAAGAATCTCCTTCATTTATGGAGGAGAGTGTCAATCTACGGTTATTTTGCGGTCCTTAGTTGAGCGCACCAAATAGCCATGTGTGATAAATGCTTCGGCTATGAAAAAACTTTTGTTGATTGGATTTCTTATGGCTTTGCTGGATTCGACAAATCTCGCACAAGAAAAAGATTCGCAGGCGTTTCAGGTGCCGCTCAATCATTTCTTTTTGACGCTTGACCATGCGACTTTCAAAGAGATTCAAAACAGCGCCTTTCTCAGAAAAGAGTTCGCGCCTTCCGAAGAAAGAACCACTGTCAGAAAAGATATGACTTACACAGGTCTATACTTTTATGGCATCAATACATATTTTGAGTTCTTTGACGCCTCGCAGGAAAAGACGCGCAAAGCAGGCGATAGCGGCATTGCTTTTGGCGTCGAGCAAACCGGCGCTTCGCAAATTTTAGAGAAACTCGCTGCTGATGAATTGCCTATGCAAAGAATGCCGATAACCAGGCAACTTGGCGACCAACAAGTCCCCTGGTTTTTCATGCTCTCACCGAAAAACCTGCCAGCCAAATCCGGCATCAGCACCTGGACGATGGAATATGACACGCAGTTTCTTGCCCAGTGGCACAAGGAAATCCCTGATAACAGCCGAGGCATCACTCGCAAAGAGATTTTGCAACGCTACGTGGCCGTTTTGCAAAACACCCCGACCAAACCTTTCTTGCAAGATGTATTGGCAATGACACTAGCGGCGGATCAATCATCTACGGAGCTTTTGACCAAACAAGGCAAGTTATTCGGCTATCGCTTGCAACGAGAAGGCGCGGCGATGATTTTAGATGCCTACAATTTTACGCTGCGCTTGATTCCCGAAACGGCAACGCAACAGGGTATTCAACAAATCACTTTGCGAGTCAATCGCCAGCCGCAACAGGCGACAGCGATTCGTTTCGGCGCAAAATCAATTCTCAAATTCAACGGCGATGGCACTGCTACGTGGTCTTTTTGATTTCTATTTCAAGGTATATTCTTTGAAAAATTTAACAATCACTTCCCCTGAGTTTTGCGGCAAAGCGTGAGCCCCGGGATAGATATATGCCAAAACATCGGCGCCGACTTTCGATTTGTAGAAGGTGAGTTCCTTGCCTCGCGCCGTTGCGTTGGTATCGCACTGATTGAGCCGCAGAACGAAGCCCATGCTTCGCTTCTGATTTTCAAAAGGAACCACCAGGTCTTGCTCACCGGCAAGCAAGATGGCAGGCTTCGGTTTGGCGCCGAACACGCCTTGGCCAAAGCCCGCAGCGCAAGGCGCGAATGCCGCTATTAAATGGCTACGCGCTGACCACAAAACATACGTCATGGCTCCACCGTTTGAATGTCCTGCGACATAGATTCGATTCGCGTCAATCTTATATTGCTTCTTAGCCCACTCAAGCATGCTGTCAAAGAGCTTTACATCTCGATTATCAAGTTCGCCGACTTTCTTTTGCCAGCCGTTCTTTTTACCTTCGAGGTCAAACTTTCCAGGCGCAGGAAGCCCTTGCGGATAGATGACTACAGCCTCCGGCCATTGCGTCTGAATCTGGAATTTTCTTGCTGCTGCTTGAGAATTGCCGCCATGACCGTGAAAGACAAACACCAGCGGCGCGCCGCTTTTCGGAGGCGGCGCGGAATTTGCGAAAATCAAAGCGGCGCGCTCTACGCCTTCAATATCGAAGGTCTGACGCGACGGTTCTGCCCCAGACAATAGATGAAATTTGTGGTTAGAAAATAAAGCCGCTGGTTCGGTTTTCCTTGACGCTTTGCCTCTGGCAGAAGAATTGAGAAACGATGCTGCAACCAAAACCGCTAAAAGAAAAGCAACCAGTTCGAATTTGTTATACCTTCGTGAGTTCTTACCCATCTTTCTGTCCTCCTTGCCATTAGAGCGATGAGACCAAACGCGAGTCGGATTTTAATTTCCTAGAGATTAAGTACATTGGAAATTAAATATTTTGAGGTTTAGAAAATTGAAAGAAATCGAGTAGGGGCAGCCCTCGTGGCTGCCCGGATTTTGCGAAGCAAAATGATGGTTCATCGCCTGCGGCGATCCGGGCAGGGACAAGCCCAGCCCCTACT
>JANMSG010000258.1:0-6339 GCA_031389065.1 Acidobacteriota bacterium
CTTCCAGCGAAAGCGACTCCGATTCTCCTGCACCTGCCATATCCATCTCGGCCAGTTGTTTACCGTCGGGGGCTGTTAAGATCAAAGCGATATCGAGCGCCTGTTGCTCTGCGCGGAAGCGGACGAATTGCCCCGCCGCGAGGCTGATTTGATAGGTATGCGACTCGCTGCCGGCGATCTCGCGCTCGATTGGCTTGCCCGCTTCGAGTGTACGTACGTCTTGCCCTGCTGACGCCTGGAAGAAGAGGCCCAGAGCAAGCGCCAAAGAGTGCAACTGTAGTTTCATGAGAATCCCTCCACCTTGTTAGACCGGAATTTCGGGGTGAATCCCCTCACAGCGCCGCGAGAAAACCGGCGCCCGCCTGAGCGTCCGCTTGCCATCAGGCGAGGCAAGCACAAGCGGCGCCTCTATCGTTTCTTATAGGCAGGCGCATACTACCCACAAAGCAGTCGTAAGTAAAGATTGATCAGCTTATTGCTGTATCGTCATTGCCAGTCAGGCTGCGCTGAATAGAAGGATGGTTATGCTCTGATCAGCCGTGTAATTAGTAGGTCTTTTCCCTGATCTAGATTCCTCCATAGCGTGATAGACGATGCCAGGTGCTTACCAACTCCAATTTCAGCTGAGGCAACACACGGTCAAGATGAGCTTATTCAAATCCAAGTTGCTGGCTGCTCAAGTAGTAATAAATGCCTTGTTGGCGCATGAGTTCATCATGAGTGCCGATTTCTGCCAATCGTCCTTTTTCGAGGACCAGGATCATATCGGCTTCCCGAATGGTCTGCAAACGATGTGCGATCACAAACCTGGTGCGCCCCTGCATCAGCTTTTCCAGGTTTTCTTTGATCACATTTTCGGATTCGGTATCGAGCGCGCTGGTCGCCTCGTCAAAGATCAAAATCGGCGGCTGGACATACAAGGCACGAGCAATTGCGATGCGCTGTTTCTGCCCGCCCGACAGTGTCAGCCCGGATTCGCCGACTCTGGTTTCATAGCCGGAAGGCAGGCGCTCGGCAAACTGCTGCACGTTGGCCGAGCGCGCCGCCCAGATGACGCGATCCATATCGGGTTCGTCGTCGCCAAAACCGATGTTGCGCGCGATGGTGTCGTTGAACAGGTAATTGTCCTGCAACACGAATCCGATCTGTCGTCGCAGGTCGCGGTAATTCAGCGTCTTCAACTCCATCCCGTCGAAAAAGATATTGCCGGTGGTTGGCTCCAACAACCCGGCAAGGCATTTGATCAGCGTCGTCTTGCCCGAACCGCTGCGCCCGACGACGGCGACCATGGCGCCTGCCGGAATTTCAAAGGTGATGTCATCAAGAATTTTCGGCGACTCAGCGCCGCCATATTGAAAGCCCACATTCTTCAAACTGACGGCGCCTTCCAGGCGTTTGACAGGAACCAGTCGCGCGTGATCGTGGCCTTGTTCCGGCTCCTGTTCGAAGATGTCATCCAACCGGTTCAGCAACACCGAGACCGTTTGATAGGCGTCCCAGATGCGCAGCAATTCTTTGATGGGGCCGTTTGCCAGGGCGATCAGAAAATTGAAAGCCATCAATGCGCCAACCGTCATCCGACCTTCTAAGACTTCGACCGCGCCGACAGCCAGATAAAGCATGAGCGAAATATAAATCGTCGCACTCACCGCGCCGTCGTAATACATGCTCGTCAAATAGGCTTTGAATTGCTGCCGCGAGAGCGCGTGAAATTGATTCAGCATCAAGGTGCGCAAGGTGCTTTCGGCACTCAAGGATTTGATGGTTTCGATGCCTTTGATGGCCTCGATCTGGTGCGATTGATAGGCGCCCTGCGCATCTTCCAGCTCGTTGAAAATCGGCCGTAATCGCTTCTGCGAAACGCGCATCATCAGCACATAAATCGGCACCAGGGAGACAAAAATGACAGCCAGCTTGGTGCTGTATATAAACATCAGCACGAGCGATGCGGTTAACTGCGTGGTATTTGCCAAACTGCTGGAAGTCGACGCAACCAGAAATTCGCGGACCTGTTTCATGCCGAGCAAGCGGCGTTGAATATCGCCCACACGACGGGTGTTGAAGTAGCTCATCGGCAAGGCCAGCAGCTTACGCGTGATGTAGTCCAGAGTACTGGCGTCGAAGCGCACGGCAACAAACGCCAGCAGATAACGCTGCACCGCAATGGCGATGAGGTTGAAGACCAAAACCCCCACCATCAAGATGATAATGACGCGCAGCAAATCCCGATCCTGTCCGACCAGTACGCGGTCAACGATGATCTGCGAAAAGACAGGCCGCAGCATTTCCATGGCGCTAATGACAATTGCCAGCGCCAGTGCTTTCAGGAGCGATCCGGCGAGCGGACGAAATAACGGCCACATCCAGCGAAAGCCGATTTTGCGGCGGCGCGGCGTTTCAGCGTCCGGCCTGGGCCGCACGATTTCTCCGACGTAATCGTAAAGGATGGCATAGCCGCTCCACGCCGCCTCAAACGCCGCGCGTTTGAGGCGGCGTAAACCTTGCGACGGGTCGGCGACGCTCACCCATTTGCCCTCGACATCGTACAAAACCATCCACTGATTTCCGGTCGTATGCACAATCGCCGGCAGCGGCATACTGGACAAAAATTCAAGCGAGGTCTGCACCGAACGCGCCGCCAATCCGACTTCTTCGGCACCGCGACAAAGGCTGCGCAGGTTCGAACCTTTCGGCCCCGTGTGAACGATTTGCCGAATGCGCCCCAGGCTCACATTCAAGTCGAAATGACGGCAAATCATTGCCAGACACGCCGCGCCACTGTCGGTCAGATCGACCTGGAATATATGGGGAAATTGCCGCAAGCGTTTCCCGCCTTTGACAAAGCGTTCATCAGATGTGGCAAACGGACCAAGCTTGCCGCGCTGGTCTACCTTTTGATCCGCCTGGTACGGGCTGACCTCCTCCTCACCGGCGACGTTGGCGGGCAACAGCTCTTCGTCAAAATCCTCCGGAACATTGGCGTGTTGTTTATAATCGTACTGCGCAATGCGAACCGCGATTTGCTCTCTAAAATCAGAATAGCCGTTGACCAGTTCATGAAAGGTCTGCGGCGTCAGTTTAAGCAAACGACAATCAGAGACGGCTTCGACGCTGGCGGTGCGCGGTGAGTTTTGGAAAAGCGACACTTCGCCGAAGAAATCGCCTTTGCGCAAATCTCGACGATAGTGGCGCTGCCCTTCCTTTTCAAGAAACGCACGCAAGTGGCCTTCTTCGACAATGTAGAGCGCCCCCGAAGGGTCGCCTTGCCGAATGACGAGGTCTCCGCTTTTGACCGTGACCGATTCGAGTTCCTCTAACAGCAGGGTGAGCGCGGCTACCGGCAGTTTTGCAAATGGTGTGTAGAGGCGAAAGAAATCGCTGAGGCTGCGATGTTTGATTTGCAGATCGATATGCGCCTTGAGTTCGGGATGCTTGCCAATCAGGGATTGAAACACTTGCCGGTCAAGTTTGAATAGTTCCAGATCGCTGATGGCGCGCACGGCGGCCTGGCGTTTCGTGGTTTCGAGCAACGCTCGTTTGCCGAAACTATCGCCCGGATGCAAGACGTTCAGGAGGATCTCCTCGTGCTTCCGCCCGCGTTTGATGACTTGCGCGCGCCCGGCGGCAACTATATAAAAGGCCGTCGCCTCTTCACCTTCTGAAACCACATTGCTGCCGAACGAGAAGGATTGCGCAGTAAAACTATCGGCGACCAGTTGTTTGAGATCCGGTGAAAGCGAGCGGAACATCAGCAAATTTGAAAGCGCATCCTGTAGGCTGTCAGTCATGTTTCCTCTTGATGAAACTGGGAGCGTGTCGGGTCACTGTTCGAGAATGCCTTTCATGTTTGTGATATTCGCGCGTCATCTGGATCACTTCCACTCCCCTTGCATCGTAAAGGCCGCCCAGTAATATGGCGACTGCCACTGCTTCTGCCGC
Organism: Acidobacteriota bacterium; assembly: GCA_031389065.1. GTDB lineage: Bacteria > Acidobacteriota > Blastocatellia > UBA7656 > UBA7656 > JACQDB01. The sequence continues at coordinate 3,940 of JANMSG010000258.1, forward strand.
CACATCTCGACCTGTGCGGCTCTGAGTGCCGCCGCCGGTCGCTCGCCCTGCTTTAACATCTTTTCATAGAATTTGGTCATCAACTCGGCGGTGGCTTTGTCATTGACGCTCCACAGGCTAACCACTACACGGGCGGCTCCGGCGTACATAAAGCCGCGAGTCAGCGCCTCCATGCCTTCGCCTTTTATCTCTTTGCCGATGCCCGTCTGGCAGGCACTCAAGACCACGAGTTCGGCGGGCAGCTTGAGGTTGTATATATCTTTGAGGCGCAGGAAACCGTCTTGCGCCTTGCCCTGGGCGTCCACCATCGAGAGCACCAGCGATGAAAACATCGGTCGTTCGGTGTCTACCACTCCATGCGTGGCGAAATGCACGTAGCGATATTGAGCAAGCTCACCTGTGAGCACGGTTGCGTTACTGGCTTGAAAATCTATCGCGGCAAAACTTGAATTCTTCGGCGTGAGAGCGAGCAGTCGCGTCGCTTCTTGTCTGGTGAACGGCAGACGCGGAATCACCAATCGGCGCGTTGTGACATCAGATTGGTCGCCCGACTTGTTGTCGGATTTTTCGGCAAGATGCTCGATGCTGCGAGCGTCGTCGGAGGCGATCGTCTGGGCTTGTGGCTTCTCGTTGATCTGGGTCGCAGGTGTGGTGAAGCGTACATCACTGCGATCAAAGACCGGATCGGCGATGACCGCCAGCAGCTTTGGCGCGGGCTTGCGGCCTGCCAGTTCGGTGCGTTGAATGGCCAGCGCAGAGGCAGACGGCAGGCTGACGACTTCGTGATCAACAATCAGTGGTCGGTAGTTGGTGGCCGGTGGTCGGTTCGATGACGCAGAGTTATCGGTTACCGACGACCGTCTACCGGCGACCGGGTCAGGCAGCATGGCAAAGGGGATGTATTGCAAGGCGCCGTCGGCGACGATGACCAGCCGTTTGTTACCGAGTTGGGCAGCGACAGGGCTGAGCAGAGTCTGGCTCAGTTGCTGTGCAGCGGCGGGCAAATTGGCTTCGGCCTGGGTGATGCGCTGTTGTCGTTGCAGAGCCGACTCGCCGCGAATGCTTGTGGAGCGCGCCGAGAGCAGTTCGTGAAGCAGTCGGGCGTTTTTATCAATCAACTCTTCCTTTGGCAATTCATAGCTCGCAAGCGTTTCTTTAGTAATCGCCCAGAGGTAGCTGCGCTCTTCGCCGAGGGCGTATTCTAAGAGCAGGGTGTCGGCGTCGAGTTGCGCTTGAATCTCTTTGAGTTTGAGCGGTTGGGGCTGGGTGAGAGCGGCGTAATGCGGGCTGGCTTTGCGGATGGCGGCTTGCGCCCGTTCGTAATCGGTTTCAAGCTGACTGATTTCCTGCTTGAGTGTGGCGAGCAGTTCCGGCTTGTTTATCTGTGTCAGTTGTAAAGCTTTGGCGTTTAGCTGCCGGCTGAGAACCCGCTCACGTTCAAGCAGCGCATCGTCCACGCCCTCTCTTATATTCATACTGGCTTCGGTGAGCCAGTTGAGCAGGCTGCGGGCGCGCTGTCGTTCGCTTGTCTCGAAGGCGAGCGTGTCGAAGCCTTTGCTTGGCTCGTCTTGGTGCTGGCGCATCAATAGATCAGTGTACAGTTGGTAAGAGCCTTGAACCCTGGCGAAAAAGGTATTGCGGGATTCCGGGCTGATGACACCGGTGCGCAGCGACTCGACAATTGCCAGGCTCTCTTCGATCAGGGCGCGCGCCCGAGACAGATTGCCACGCTTCCGTTCGGCTTGAGCAAGATAATTAAGCGTTTCCGCCCCTCGCTCTTGCGCTTTGATCTCGCGCATGATGAGTAATGCCTGTTCATGGTAGCGGATGGCTTCGTCAAGGCGACCGAGTGATTGATAGGCAATGCCCAACTCGTAGAGCGCGTTTCCTTCCATAATTCGATTCTTCACCTCGCGGGCTATTGCCAGCGCCTGATCATTGTATTCAATCGCTTTCTCAGTGCGACCCAGTTTCCGATAGGCAAAGCCCAAATTGTTGAGCGAGCTTGCTTCGTCCCTTCTATTTTTTCCCTCGCGGGCTAGCGCCAGCCCCTGCTCATAATATTCAATCGCTTTCTCGTAGCGGCCGAGGCTCGAATAGGAGATGGCCAGATTGCTGAGCGCGTATCCTTCCCCGCTCCTATCTTTTACCTCACGGTAGATCGCCAGCGCCTGTTCATTGTATGCAATCGCTTTCTCATTACGGCCCAGATGGTTATAGACGACGCCCAGATTGTTGAGCATGCCTGATTCCAGGCGCCGATTTTTTAACTCGCGGGCTATCGCCAGCCCCTGCTCATAATATTCAATCGCTTTCTCAGTGCGACCCAGACTCCTATAGCTGATGCCCAGATTACCAAGCGCACGAGCTTCGGCCCCCTGATCCTTTACCTCTCGGGCT
>JANMSG010000275.1:0-3447 GCA_031389065.1 Acidobacteriota bacterium
GGCAATCAGTTGTTAGTAGATGCCGCTATGAAAGCCCTGAAAGATTGGAAATTCATTCCCACTCAACTTTCAGGTGTAGCCGTTCAGGTCATCGGCAATGTGGTTTTCAATTTCACCAAAGACGGCAAGGTCACAGAAGGCTCGCCGATTTCTCCGGTGAATCAGGATTCGCCCGGACCGATTGTGCGATCTGTGAGCGTCGAAACGGCACCGCCTCTCTTGTCTGAAAAGGAGCGCCAAGAGCTTAAGCAGAAATTGCAAGACACTTACGACATTCCTATACGCATCAACAATCCCGATGGCGTAGTTCTTGAAATCACCAAAGCAACTGTGAGAGCTGTTAAGCGTGAGGAGCAGAATTATTCGCCGAGCGATAGGTTCACAACATACGTCACCGATTATGCGATGCGAGCAGCGATTTCGTTGCGCAGCAGGACGGACAAAATGATTACCGGTGTGGGCTTCAAATTTACGAATACTACAGCGCATCACATCTGCTTCGCCTATCCGAATATTGCTGAAATCCCGACGCAAGGAGATTATCAAGTCCTCATAAATTTTATGATTATGGCGGGAAACCCTGCGGATTTGCTGGTTGAAATCGTCGGCGTTCGTTTCGCGGATGGCACAACTGGCGGAGCCTTTCCATTGCCTCCGCACACGGTTGGCAATGTGCCTATGCCAAAGTCTGTAAGCCCCGGTGACGACGCCAATCCCAGAGTTTCAATTCAAGTTGATACGAAACCAAAGCCTTTAAACCGATTGCGCCCCAATTACACAGAACAGGCGCGGCTTAACAAAGTCTCCGGCACTGTCCGTTTAAGAGTGGAGGTCGGAGCGGATGGTTCGACAAAAAAAGTTCATGTAGCCAACGCTCTGCCGGATGGATTGACCGAAGAAGCCATCAGAATTATCAAGGTGCTGCAATTTCAACCGGCGATGGCTGGCACAACGCCTGTAAATTATTGGATAGTTTTGGAAGTCGCTTTTAACCTGCGTTAGTGATGTCGGGTTAATTAAATCTCGCCATTCAAAACGATGTTATCAATCAGTCTTGTCTTGCCAAAAAAGACAGCCATGGAAACCAATGTAGGACTGACATAAGGCACTGTTGTCACAGACTCAAGATTCGCTGTGTCGGTTATCGCCAGGTAATCGAGTTTTGCCAGCGGCTCCGCCTCAACGATTGTCCGCATCGCGTTGATCAACCGTCCGCTATCTCTTTCGCCGCCCTTGTACATCGAGCGACATTTCTCTAACGCACGGCGCAGCACGGTGGCGGCCTTGCGTCCGTCTGTCGAAAGGTAGACATTGCGTGAAGAGAGAGCCAGTCCATCTTCTTCGCGTACCGTTGGCCCGATGACGATTTCGACACTCATCGCCAGTTCTTTTACCATTCGCTTGATGATGATGACCTGCTGCGCGTCTTTGCGCCCAAAGTAAGCGAAGTTTGGTTGAACGATGTTGAACAGTTTGTTGACAACCGTTGTCACACCGCGAAAATGCCCGGGACGCGAAGCGCCTTCGAGTCTTTCGCTCAAGCCTTCAACCGTAATGTAGGTCGCAAAACCGTTCGGGTATATATCTTCAGGCGTGGGCGCGAAAATGAAATCTACATTACGAGTGAACGCGAGTTCTGCGTCGCGCGCCAGGTCTCGCGGATAACGAGATAAATCTTCTGCGGGTCCGAATTGCGCTGGATTGACGAAGACAGATGCGATAACTACGTCACACATTTCACGCGCTTGACTCATCAATGAAAGATGACCTTCGTGCAGCGCGCCCATCGTCGGCACAAGGGCAATGGTTTTTCCTTCCACGCGAAATTCGCGCGCCACTGACGACATTCTAGTTACTCGGTTGATTATTTCCATAAAGATCAGTGCGGAGGACTGAGCTATTAACATTTTGTATTCAACATATAGAAAAAATTCTTAGTATTCACTCAGTCCTCAGTCCTTTACCCTTTATCCTCAATTGATTGGTCCGAGCGGCGGCATGGATTGCGAATGCTCTTCTTCGATGGTGACGATTGTGCCTTCCGGCAAGCTATAGCTTTCTTCGTCGGCAGGGAAGCGACGCGCATTCACGTCCCCTGCATATTGCTTGAGCGCCTCTGTCATTACGCTTTTCACATCAGCATATTGGCGAACGAATTTCGCTGTGTGACCGAAAGTCAAGCCGATTAAATCTGTGAAGACGAGAATCTGTCCGTCGCAATCTACACCCGCGCCTATGCCAATTGTCGGGATGCTGATGCGTTCGGTGATGATGCGGGAAATCTCTTTCGGTATGCCTTCGAGCACGACAGCGAATGCGCCTGCACGTTCGAGCGCGATGGCATCTTCGATTAACTCACGCGCCGCTTCCAAAGTTTTCCCCTGCACGCGATAACCGCCCATTTTGAGCAATGATTGAGGCGTAAGGCCTATGTGTCCCATCACCGGAATTTCAGCTTCGACGATGGCGCGAATGATATGTGCGCGACGGGCACCGCCTTCGATTTTAACGGCTTCCGCGCCGCCTTCTTTAACGAATCGAATAGCCGATGCAACGCCGCGATCTACGCTGTCTTGATAATACCCGAAAGGCATATCACCAACGATGAGGGCGCGTTTGACTCCGCGTTTGACAGCGCGAGTCGCGGCAATCATCTCTTCGAGCGTGACCGGCAAAGTTGAATCGTACCCTAAGACGGTCTGCGCGAGGCTATCGCCAACCAGTATGAAATCAAAGCCCGCCTCATCAACGATGCGAGCCGTAGGGTAATCGTAAGCCGTAAGCGCGATGATTGGAGCGCCACCTTTGCGAGCGCGAATCTGCGGCGCCGTGATTTTTTTGACAGAGTTTTCCGTGATATGACTCATTTTTCGAGTTCCTCTTTTCATTCTTGAATGGCTACAGCTTTGATTATATGGAAAGGCTCTACGGTTGTCAGTAGCCGAATCAGGAAAACCCTGAAATGAATCCTGGCAGAAACTCGTTGATGCAAACCTTGAAAGTATATGAATGAACGCCATTCGCTGGGTGTAGTTGATTTCCATTACCAATTTGGATAGAAAAGTTCTAACCATAAAACCACGACAAGGTGAGACTAGAAAAAGTGTCACCTATCTTACCTTGGCTTGCGTTTGAGATTGTGAAAAAATTAAACGATGGCATTGCATTTGCCTTGCTGGGCATTTAGCATGACTGCTGCATTACCAGGTATGGCGGAGTTGTAAGATAATTGGCAAGGTTGTTGGGATCTATCAGATTACGGAAAATATTGGCGAAGACAGCGTGACCTTATAAAGTAGATATGGGCAATCACATCTTTACAATTAGAGGTGAAAATCAAAGAGCTTGAGCTTATTGATTTCGTCGGTTCAGAATATGGCGCCTCTCACGTGAAAGTATTTCAAGACGAGAAGAAAAATCTCCAAAGAATTTTACTTTGCTCCCGCG
>JANMSG010000281.1:0-5650 GCA_031389065.1 Acidobacteriota bacterium
TCTTTATTTGGTCGCTTGTACAAAAATACTGATGGAATAGGATAGCCATTCAATAGAGTCCCAATCGGATTTTTTCTATCGGGCAGCGACCAAACTGAATCGCGTAGAAATGAAGGCTCTAGATTTAGTTTGTCATCTTTGTATAAAGATACAATGTTCTCCACAGCTAAACTTCCATATTCAAATTTAATTGAGGACATATTATTTGTCTCCGAGCTAGCGACGATAGCCTCTGCGAAATAAGGCTTCAAAGGCTACGAAAAAAATAAATACCGTTTGCTCATTTTATGTATGGTTGCTCTGTCACAAGGCTTGGGATAATTCGAAAATGCTTGACGTTGAAAGTACAAAGCGTTGCCGATAAACCAACTGCGCAAGCGCCAATCAATGAATCCAGCAAGCCTATGTTGTGTGATAAATGATAGGCAGTGAAATCGGCTAGCGCGCGATTGCAATCATCTTCTGTTGTCCAGACTACAGGCAATGGTGAAATAAGTTTCAGAGCATTGCTAACCTGATTCGAGTTCTTTGCATCTTGTATCAACTCCAGAACTACAAAGCCGGGAACAGAAGGCAAATCGCTGAGCCCTGCAAACCAGGCAACCGCAGGCGGATGACCTCTCTGAATGTCTACCAAAATATCTGTATCTAATAAGTACATCCGCCTATTGCCTTACACGCTTCTCTGCATCTTCGCGTAATTTACGCGCATATTCCTGGCTGTCATTTATGTCGGCACGCGCACCAATTAATCCTTCGCTCTGCCAATAAGCCACTAATTCTGCTCCTGTCTTTACCCGTTTTCTTATAGGTCGCTCTGAATAAACAATTTGCAAAATGTATTCAGAAAGAGGCACTCCCATATTTGTAGCTTCACTTAAAAGCTCTTCTTCTATCTCTTTCGGCAAATCAATTGTGATGCTCATACTCTCTCCTTTTACAAAGGATTATAACCATAAAGGAGGCTTTTTATCCCTTTATATTCACACGCTGCTGCCGAGCAAACGACGCGCGCCGCTGCGAAATACCGATTCACAAGCGACGAACAAAATAATGATTGCTTGCAAAATCACCACCCAGTCTTTCGATACGTGGTCTGTAAAGATGTCTATGAACAAGCTAGATCTGGTCAACGCTCCAAAGAGCAAGGCTGCAAAGAATACGCCGATCGGGTGATTGCGACCCAACAAAGCCACCGCAATGCCTGCGAATCCGTAGTTCGCCGAAAAGCCATCGTAGTACAAATGACGATAACCCAGCACTTCATTGATGCCGACCATTCCCGCCAGTCCCCCAGATATCAGCATCGCGATAATGATATTTCTCGTGATCGAAATACCGCCACACTCCGCAGCCGTTGCGCTGATACCGACGGCGCGAAGTTCGTATCCCCATCTCGTCTTCCATAAAAAAACATAGACCAATATGCACATCAATATCGCCAGAAAAAAAGCGATATTTAAAGGCAGGTATTCAGGAAAGCCTATGCCAAGCGGCGCAAGCAAGGCGTGCATCCTGGGGATATGCGGACCGACTAAGACGCCATCTTTTATCTCGGCGATTGGCAGAGTTTCCAGAATCGGGTCGCCCTGTTTTTTGTAGTGATACTGCGTCAAGTAGGTGACGATTCCGACGGCTATGAAGTTCATCATAATGGTTGTGATGACTTCGTGCGCACCGAATTTCGCTTTCAACACGCCGGGTATCCCTGCCCACACGCCACCAATCACCACTGCCGCAACCATTGCCAATATCGTTACCAGAAAAGCGTTGGTGTTTGGCAACGTGAGACCAACCCAGGCGGTCGCAAAAGCTGCCATCGTCAGTTGACCTTCGGCACCGATGTTGAGCAGACCACATTTGAAAGCGACAGCCACAGCAAGCCCTGTGAAGATGAGTGGCGTTGCGTAAAAGAGTGTGTAGCCTATGCCATCGAGTGATCCAAAGACGCTGGAAAAGAAAAGCTCATAAACCAGCAAAGGGCTATCGCCAACCATCCACACAATCACCCCGCCGACTAAAAATGCCGCGACGACTGCAATCAATGGAAAGAGCAATTCTTTTAACAAATTATTCATAATCTTTCACAAGCACCCTTGAGATTTACCGCTTGCTTCCGCCCAACATCATCAAGCCGATTTCCTCTTCGCTTACACTCTTAGGATCCACTTCGCCGGCGATTCTTCCATCGTACATCACGATCACACGGTCGCTCAGACTGAGCACTTCGTCGAGTTCAGCAGACACCAGCAGTACAGCCGCACCACTATCTCTATACTCAATGATTTTTTTGTGGATGAATTCGATGGCACCTATGTCAACGCCGCGAGTCGGTTGCGAAACTAAAATCAATTTCGGGTTGATGTCCAATTCGCGCGCCACGATGAGCTTTTGCTGATTGCCGCCTGAAAGCGATTTCGCAGACAGCGCGATGTTCGGAGGGCGCACGTCATACTCTTTGACCAAACGATCCGCGCGATCATCTATATAGGTTTGATTCAATAGAACCGCGCCTGAAATCGGGGCATTGCAGTGAACGCCTAAAATCGAATTGCTCGCAAGATCAAACGGCAATAATAAACCTCGACGATGACGATCTTCCGGAATATGTGCTATGCCGCGTTGTTTACGTTGTCGCGCATCAATTTTGTTAAGGCTCTTTCCTTCCAGCAAGATCTCTCCGGACGAAGCCGTTTGCAATCCTGCGAGAATCTCTATCAATTCCGTCTGGCCGTTGCCTTCAACACCAGCGATACCCAGAATCTCTCCGCCACGCACCGAAAACGAAATCTCGTTCAAAGCGGCGTGACCTTGCTTATCCGTCAGAGAAAGGGCTTTCACTTCGAGAACGGAAGCTTTCGGAATTGCATCTTTCTTTTCGACGCGCAATAAAACTTCACGACCAACCATCAGGCTGGCAAGCTTTTCGGCAGTCGCATCTTTCGTTGCAAGACCACCTACCACTTTCCCGTCGCGCATTACAGTGATGTTGTCGGACAATGCCAGAACTTCTGCAAGCTTATGGGTGATGATGATGATGGTTTTGCCTTGTGCACGCAAGCTACGAAGGATGGCAAACATCTCTGTGACTTCCTGTGGAGTGAGCACAGCCGTTGGTTCATCGAGAATCAAAATATCAGCGCCGCGATAGAGCGTCTTCAAAATTTCAACACGTTGTTGTTGACCTACGGATAGATTGGAGATCAGCGCTTCAGCCTCTATTTTCAAACCGTACTGTTCGGAGATTTCACGAACCCGAACGTGAGCCTTCTTGTAATCAATTGCAAGTCCTGAAATCGGCTCCGCCCCAAGGATGATATTCTCTGTCACGGTCAAGGTTTCAACGAGCATGAAATGTTGGTGCACCATGCCTAGACCCAAGGCGATGGCATCACGCGGATTGTTGATTGAACGCTTCTCGCCGTTTATGAAAATCTCCCCTTCATCTGCGGTGTAAAAGCCGTAGAGGATATTCATAATCGTAGATTTGCCGGCACCGTTTTCACCGATGATGGCATGAATGCTTTGCGTTGGTATCGTGAGATTGATGGAATCATTGGCAAGCACTTCGCCGAAGCGTTTGGTGATGCCGCGCATTTCAACTGCGTAGTTGGTGTTGTCGCTCATAGTGTGATTGTTCGAATCCCTGTTTTGAGCAAAACGCTCGTGAAGCGGCGTAATGATAATTGATTGAAGGCGAGTTGTGAAGCGAGGGATGAAACATAAACCGTGTGTGAGAATCTTATTTCGAGTCCAGCCTGTAACCTTAATCTAAGGTATACCGTTTTATTTTCAGTGCTCCCAGCCAGCGCAGATTAATTTTGACAACTCTGAGGGAAAAGAAATGCGACAAATCCTTTTATGCAGCGCTCTAACCATTTCACTAATCACAGTAGGTTTTTCGCAAACCGGAAAAATGCGAACCCTGAAAGATTCCAACCTTGAGCAAGCATTAATTAAACTCAAGCACGACATTGGTCATGCCTATGTCCAAAAAGACCTTGCTGCGCTCGAGCGCCTCTACGCTGACGACTACATCGTAACGGACGATAGCGGTGAAACCATTAATAAAACTCAAGAGATCGAGCGCCTGAAATCTGGCAATGCGGTTTACGAATCAACCTCGTATGAAGATGTTAAGGTTCGAGTCTATGGCAATGTGGCTATCGTTGCGGGGCGCGGGACTGTCAAAGGGCGTGGAAAAAATGGCACCTTTCACAAGCAATACTTTTCGACGAATATCTTTGTGAACCAAGATGGAAAATGGCGAGCCGTAACCGCACATATTTCCGGAGTCAAAGACTTATAAATCAGAGAGCGCACAGCCTCATTTGTTTGAGAAAAAGATAGCCAGGATGTCGGTCGGAGGATTCGGTAACAAGACATCCCAGCTATCATTGCGAAAATGAGCTTCAACACTTATTGAGCTTTCATCAGCTTCTCAAGTGTGTTTAGCAATTCTTCACCTCTGAGCGGCAACTGGTCTTTTCTGCCCAGGCTGATGATTTTGCCTTTCGGGTCAAGCAGAATTGTCGTCGGAAACGCCGTGATCCGAAAGCGTTGTTCAATCAATTCCTTTATGCTTGCCGTCGTTGCATTCGTCCAGGTGATGCCTTGTTCAGAAATGAATTTTTTGACCTGGTCAAATTCTTTATCTTCATCCATTCCTAGAATTTCAAAGCCGCGCGATTGGTATTTCTCGTAGGCTTTTTTATAATTGGGAACCTCTGCAACGCAGGGACCACACCAGGTCCCCCAAAATTCCATCAGTAGATATTTACCGCGAAACTCAGATACTTTGCGCGCTTTTCCCTCAAAATCTGTGAAATCGAAATTGGGAATCTCTGCACCCAGGCGCAATTCTATGCGTTTATAGTCTGACGCAGGATGTGCTTGTAAAACAAAAATGCCCTTCTCGCTATCAAGCGATTTCGTCGAAAGGTAATGCTCGCCAACGCGAAAGATGACAGACTCATTTTTTGCATATGCCGATTCTGATGAGACAAAGCTCATGTCTATTTTCCCGTTGCCATCTGCATCCATTCCCAGATATCCATCTCGTCCGCTCACTTTACCGTTTTCGTTATTGACTTGAAACTGGACTAAAATTTTGCCACCATCGAGGCCTTCACGAAGATCTGCGACGGCGACTACGACCACGTCGGTGAGCAGGCGTTCTTCATGTGCGGTGGCCTCGACGACGTCGAGCGCCAGTGGCACGAGATCCAGAAGAACCTCTGATGCCTCTCACGGTCGAGATCGTCGCCGCGGACCGCAAGGTCTGGGAGGGTGAGGCGAGCCAGGTCAGTGCTCGCTCCATCGACGGCGACCTGGGCATCCTGCCGGGCCACCAGCCTCTGCTCTGCGTGCTCGGTGATGGCGAGGTGCGGGTGAACGCCGAGGGTGGCTGGCGCTCGGCCCAGATCGACGGTGGTGGCTTCCTGTCCGTCGACCACGACCGGGTGACGATCATCGCGGAGTCGGTCGACGCCACTGGCATGGGCGCCTGACATCGAGGGCCGGGGACCGCTCGCATGACGCCTCCCGTCGTTGCTGAGCTGGCCCTCGCCCTCGTCGTCCTCGTCGTCGTCGGCGCACACACGTTCGTGTGGGTGCCCCGACGCTACATCTCCGGGGACGGGCGGCCGGT
>JANMSG010000289.1:0-2323 GCA_031389065.1 Acidobacteriota bacterium
ATATTTTTGTTTTTTAAAATCCTTTTTTGAGAGGTTTAAAATCTACGTAATCAACACTCCTGAGGAAAATGTGAATATCGGAAAACTACCTTATACCCCGAAACCGACAGCGACTCCACCGAAGAAACCCTAAGAACAGGGCTAGCTCTGGCGTAGTGAGCACTTAACAAAGCAGAGTCTAACTCTACGCTCGACCGCAGCCGATACCAGCGTTTCGCAGGAATGCTACTGGGCTTCGTCGCGGTCAACTCCGCCGTTATGTGCTTATTAGTTTGCATGATAATAAGGAGAGAATTACTTGGACATTACGGCTTATCTCAAACGTATCAATTATCCTGGCTCGCTTACTCCGACTGCCGAGACCTTGCGCCAATTGCAAGTCGCGCATCTGTTAGCGGTGCCATTTGAAAATTTAAGTATTCACGCCAAACAGCCGATTGTGCTTGAAGATCACGCTCTGTTTAGCAAAATCGTCGAAGGTCGGCGCGGCGGCTTCTGCTACGAAGCCAATGGTTTGTTTGCTGCCTTGCTCCGCGCTTTAGGTTTCAACGTTGCGATGCTTTCAGCCGGAGTGGCAAATCCAGAAGGCGGCTTTGGACCAGACTTCGATCATATGACGTTGATGGTGACGTTAGAGCAACGCTGGCTTGCGGATGTCGGTTTTGGTGATTCGTTTCGTGAACCGTTGTTGCTTGATGAACCAGGCGAGCAGATACAGGGCAGGCGGGCGTACCAATTTGTTCCTGACGGTAATCATCTAATTCTAAAGCAGCGTGATGGCGACGATGAATGGAAAGCTCAGTATCGCTTTACCTTACAGCCCTACAATTATTCTGACTATATGGAAATGTGTCGCTACCATCAAAGCTCGCCCCAGTCACATTTTACGCAAAGCCGCATCTGTTCGCGGGCAACGGAGGAAGGGCGCATAACCCTGAGCGAGATGCGTTTCATCCAAACGTCTGAAAGCGGCGAGCGGCAAGAGCGCACCCTGGCGAGCCAGGAAGAATATGAGGTGATGTTGCGCGCACATTTCGGAATCGTAATGACAGGCTAAAGCGATATCGTTCTATCCAACAACGCCGTGCCGAGCAACTCGTTGGACGCGAGGCGAAACGGTGAGCGGGAGCAAACAGAGTAAGAATTATTCAGCTTAGGAACATCTCGACCACTATAAAATCCTACAAAATACCTAGTACATTCATACAGTTTTATATCATTTTCCATCTTATCTCATTTTTGTATAGTTTTTCTTAGACATGATATAAATCGATGTTAAGATACTCGTCAGTTAAAAACAGGAGGAAGATAGAAAATGATTGATTACCACGAAAAACTGGCAGAGGCCGAAGAGGAGTTAAAGAACGCAAGGATTCAGTTGCAAAAAACTGCTAATCTTGTCAGCTTCTTTGAAGGGCAGGTTGCAGTCTGCAAAACCGCGATAGAAAAAGACTCTCAGGGCGATAAAGCAATTGATGAGAAGATAGGCATTCATCCAAACGACAATTACGTCACAATCACTGAAAAAATCATTGAAAATAGAATTTCGAACGGTTCACCGACGACCCCGAAAGATATAGTTCAAGAGGCTGAAATACATGGCATCGCTTCCAATTACGCCTACGCAATTTTGAGCAGGCTCAAAGGTAAGGGTGTATTGCAAAAGATCGGGAAAAACTATGAAATTGCAAAAGAAAACAATATTAAGGTTGAACAGATCGAGAAGCCTGAAAAGAAGGATGTTCTAGTTTGTAAGGGAAAGGATGCACTGGCAGAAGGCGTGTATGCTGAGGGATGTCTTATCGTTTTTGCGGGATCAACCGCCAATTTAAAAGAAACACCTGCTACCGCTTCATATATTATCAAGCACCGTAGGGAGTTAATAGAAGAAGGTACTTTAGTTCCAGATGGCAATGTGTATAGATTTGCAAATGATTATACATTCCCAACACCGACCAGAGCAGCAAATATTGTGCTAGGACGGAACGCTGCTGGGCCGGATGAGTGGAAGTACAAAGACGGAAGAACTCTTAACCAAGTTCAAAGGTAAGGCAATTCGCCATTAATCTAACCAGTCGTTCTAACTGAGGCAGAGAAGCGAGGCTCACATTGTTCCATTGACGCGCCTGGCTGTCCCACTGATATTGTTCGTTGTAAAGACATCTGAATTCTCGGTTAAGTCAAAACAAATTCTCTCATAAAGCCGCATAGTTTTGCGCCTCTCAGGTCGCTCATCTTTCGGTAGGGCTGAAAAAGTAATGCTGGTGTTTCCTCGCCGCGTAGTGGCGCTTTGAGTTTAGCCGTGGGGTTTCAACCCACGGTT
>JANMSG010000318.1:0-5607 GCA_031389065.1 Acidobacteriota bacterium
GCTCGATTATCTGGAGACTCGACAAGATGTTGATGCCAAACGAATTGGTATGATGGGAATCTCGAAAGGCGGTATGGAGACGTATCTGGCGGCGGCGGTTGATTCAAGGATTGCCGTGGCCGTGCCCTGTATCGGTGTGCAGAGCTTCCGCTGGGCGCTCGACAACGATACTTGGAAGTATCGCGTAGAAACGTTTCAGGCGGCGATCAACGGCGCGGCAAAAGACGATGGCGTGGCCGAAATCAACGCTGCTTTCGTGCGCAAGTTTTATGACCGCGTGGTGCCGGGAATCTATAGTCAATTTGATGGTCCGGCAATGTTGCCGTTGATTGCGCCTCGCCCGCTTCTGGTGATCAATGGAGATTCCGACCCCCGTACGCCTGTGCCAGGCGTTCAGGAATGCGCTGCCGCCGCCTCGAACGCCTACCACCAGGCGAAAGCGGCGGACAGATTTGTTCTTCACCTTCAGGAGAAAACCGGACACACCGTCAACGCGATGGCCAGACAGGCGGCGATGGACTGGTTGGTAAAATGGCTGAAGCCCTAAAGCAATAGGCAGTAGGCAGAATCCGACGTGAGAGTTTTTCAAGAGCTTGAACGCAAAAGGGACCAGCAAAGCCTGATCGTGACTGAAACAATAATATAAATGAGTAATGGGGGAGATCATGAATTGCTCTCAATGCCGACAAGCCTTAGATAAAGAGGCGCGTTTCTGCAGAAATTGTGGCTTGTCAACCGCCCAGTCAAACACAAATACTCAGATCATAGACCAGCAGGTCACAGCTCAATCTGCAGATACATCTGACCCGCTTATCGGCCGGGTGCTCGACGCCAAGTACAAACTCATCGCGCGCTTGGGAGAAGGCGGGATGGGCACCGTTTACCGCGCCAGTCGCCTCCATATCGGCGATGAAGTGGCAGTCAAGGTACTCCACCAGCAATTCGTCCGCCAAAAAGGAGGCATTGAGCGCTTCCGCCGGGAGGCCCGCTCTGCTGCCTTGATCCGCCATGCGAACGTCGTAACAATTCATGATTTCAGTGAGCAGGGAGGTGAAGGCGCGTCTGCTTACATCGTCATGGAATTGGTGCGTGGGATATCTTTGCGCGACCTCTTACGGCAAGAAGGCAGACTTGCGCCGGAGCGGGCAGCAGCATTGATGCGCGACATCTGTGCAGGGGTTGGCATCGCTCACCGCCAAGGCATCGTACACCGTGATCTGAAGCCGGATAATGTTATCGTCGTACCGCCTGACGTTGAAAGTGAGCGCGAGATGGCTAAGGTATTAGACTTTGGCCTCGCCAAACTGCGCGATATCACTACCGAGTTCAGCCTGACCCAAGCGGGCGCAGTGATGGGCACGCCTTTCTATATGCCCCCGGAACAGTGGCTAGGCGAATCGCTCGATGCACGGGCAGATGTCTACAGCCTCGGTGTGATGCTCTATGAGATGCTGACCGACTCACTGCCTTTCCAAGCTACAAGCGTCAACGGGCTAATGGCGAAACACCTGAACGAGGCGCCGCCCGCTTTAGAGTCGAACGTAAAGATATCGCCCGCTTTGGGAACTGTCTATCAAAGGGCTCTCTCGAAAAATCCTGACGAGCGGCAGGCAGACGCAATTGTACTGAGCCGCGAACTTCAGGCAGCTCTCACAACGCCTATCATCTCTGATCCTTCCGCCTCGACCCGCGAGCCGACGAACATTCGCCCCGTTCCTTCCACGCTACCGCAATGGACGACGCCGCGAGAGAAAAAATCCAACCGAGTGAAATGGGTGGTCGCTGGCCTGCTTACGCTGCTGATAGGGGCGCTCATCACGGTTACAGCCATCCTGTACATTACGAGAAATGAAATCGCTAACCACAACTCAAATGCTAAGGCTACCTCCGATAGAAATTCTGAAGTCGTTCCAAGTACGACTTCTAATGGAAACATTGATGCCGTGCCCGACACCGGGTCAGAGAACACTTCGCCTGCCACCGGCTGGCAAGACCTGCGGGGAACCTGGATAGGAACATACGGGTTATTAAACCGATCTGCCAGATTATCAATTAAGGACCATAAAGGCAGCGGGTGGAGCGGAGTTTTGGAACAAGGAGAATTCCGAATCGCCCTCAGCGGCAATATTGATGCCTCTTCGCGACAGGTAACCTTTAAAGAGACACGAGTATTGAGCGGTAATGGATGGAGTTTGGGCGAGAACACGGGAGAGCTTTCTCCTGATGCACGCAAGATGTCCGGCACGGGGAAAGATGCTGTCGGTGAGCAGTTGGGAGTGGCATACGAATGGTCCTTTTCTAAACAATAGGCACAAGCAGGGGCACTGTTGAATGTTTTTTTTCATTAATTGATAGATCTCATCAAGCGCATTGCCGCCTAGTTCAGGCATTGAAAACTTCCGCCGCATTCCGTGTACCCGGAACGCTCACAGGGCAACGTCGCACGATTTCTCTAGCCTTACTCGTTTTTATCAGTAAAATAAGAACCGAGCAAAGTTCAAAGGCTGCGACTGATTTGAGGGTAGGTGTATGATCCAACAAAACAAAACAAAAGCGCGAAAAATGTTCTGGCTGGCCTTGATGCTCTTCATTATGGCGCAAATGTTTCATGTGTTTGCAAATCCATCGAAGGATTTCGTCAGCGACCTGACCGCTTCTCTGCTTTCTGGAATCGGGTTGTTTCCACTAGGGGTTCTCTTTCCCATAAAAAAGCTGATTGATTTCACGGGTTTTAATCAAGTAACAGGCGACACCTTTTATAATGTAGCTTCCCTGGTCGTTTCGTTTTTGGCAGCCTTGACGTTGCTGTATGGGGCTCGTGTGTACGCGCAAGGGAAAGGCCTGCACGAAGCAACAGGCTATCTCGGACTATTGGGTTTCGCGGGCATCGCCATTCTTTTGATGATGCCCGACAAATCAAGAGCCAGACGATTCCAATAATCTACAAAAAATTAATTTCCACCCAAGTCTGCATTCATCCCTTCGCCCATTCTCTCTTCGATGGTGATGTCGTGATGGACAATCTCGCAGGCATATTATCCCGCGCTTTTATTTCGCCAAGCTTGACGATGCAACTTTGACTGATATAGCTTTTTTAGAGAGCGTAACGCAAACGAAAGTAAGCAAAGGAGAGTAAGCTTTGAGAAAAACTTTCATTGTAATCTTAGCTTGTATCATTGTTTCGTCTACGACTGCTACATCGCAGACACGGCGGCGCAGAGCCCCGAAACCTCGCGCCAGTGCTGTAAAAGTTGCTGCTGAAAAATCTGCCGCTGAAATCAAGATTGGCCGCGAACGCATCGCGGTGCAGATTAAGACCTTAACCCACTTCCTCTATTTGCTCGGCGGCATTGCCAAAGGCATCGAATCGGTTGATCAGGCGGTACGCACGAGCGATGCCTCACCGATTGCCATTGAGCAGAACCAGCGCAATAAAACGAAAACCAGAGAAAGTCTGAGAAGTGTGCGCCAAGGGCTCGATAAGCTGGAAGCCGATTTTCGCTTTAATCCGGCCTTGACGAATTACTACCCGAACGTGGCAGGTGTAGCCAGACTTAGCGAAACGGCCGAAAGTCAGGCGGCGTCGAACCGCTTCGATGAGGCCGGAAGAACACTGCTCAAGGTTGTGACTCAATTGGCAGACGCTCTGGCGGCAATGCGCTGAATGAAAAAACGAAGCACCCGCATCGCTTCTGGAAACATACCGGATACCTTAAGATTTCTTCTTCGCCTTTTTGGGTGCAGGGGCAGTCTTTTTCGCAGCACTCTTTTTGGTACTCTGCTCATTGGCTTGCGAGGTTGCCGCGCGGCTCTTCTTCCAGGCGGCGGTGCGCGATTGAATATAGGCTTTGTGGTCGGCGCTGGTGCGCAACGCAGTAATGTGAGGAACCTTTTTACTATGCTTGTCCTGGACAGGCAATCGCGATATCAGTTCAGCGTGCACTTGCTGTAGGTGAGAAGGACGACCCTTGCTTGGATCCTTGCCGC
Source organism: Acidobacteriota bacterium (assembly GCA_031389065.1). Classification (GTDB taxonomy): domain Bacteria; phylum Acidobacteriota; class Blastocatellia; order UBA7656; family UBA7656; genus JACQDB01. The sequence goes on from JANMSG010000318.1 coordinate 3,988, forward strand.
TGGCTTTGGGAACTTTCACTCCCTTGAGCGGGTCATCGGTGCGCGCCTTGGCGAGGGTTAGTACGTCACCCACATCGGGTGCGGCAGCGTCGCGAGCGCTTAGGGCAGGCAATCCCCAGCGTTTTTCTATAGTCTTCAAAATTGAAGTGTGGTCGAGCGGCATAGTGCCCGCAGGCACGCGGAAAACGGTGCCGGGCGCAATCAGCGGAGAGACCAGGACAGCAGGCACGCGAACCCCAAAGCGTGTGAAGTCGAAGCCGAATTCGCCTGGGGTGTTATCCGGAGGCACGGCACCTGACGGGGGCGGGACGTGGTCGTAGCAGCCGCCGTGTTCGTCATAGGTGATGATGAGAAGCGTATCCTCCCAGGCTTTGCCGTTGTAGACGGCATAGTAAACATCGTTGATCAACTGCTCGCCCAAAGCGACATCGCCAACCGGATGCTGGCTATTACCTGTAGATGCCCAGCTAGGCTCCAGAAAAGTATAGGCAGGAAGCGTTCCGCTGGCAGCCGCAGCCTGAAAATCTTTAAAGACGCCGAAATGCGAGTCGTTGGCATTGGAGGTGTCTGGAAAGTTATGGCGTGTGAGCGGCTCCGCATCATAGCCGTAGATGGCCCAACTTATATTGTTCTGACTGAGTAGTCCAAAAATGCTGGGCACGGTGTAGGACTTCGTCAGGTCATCGAGATGGCCCTGGCTGGTGGCTGCATTGGCAAACGCACGGTTTGGCATGGTCTCTGTCGGCACAGAACTGAACCAGTGGTCACATACGGCGTAGCCGCGAGCGAGGGCAGAAAGCACGGGCAGCATCTTTGGCGTGAACATGCCCATGATATTTTGAGCGACCGTTCCCGGCAGAATTTCCTTTGCCCAACTTGGCTTCTTTGCCTCCCACCCGAGTGTATAAGCGAAGTCCTTGACGAAGCCTTGGTTGGTGGCGACGGGCGGCGTCGGAGCCTGCACGCTGCCAAAGAGTTCGGAGTTGGTGGCGTTGTAGCCCTCACCAGGATCGGCGCCAGGCATAAAATACGCGTTCTTATCGGTGGGCTTAATTTTGAAGACCGGGACGTTTTTGCCGCTGGAATCGGGATTGGATTCTTTACCCGTCAAGCCCTCAAAAGCTTGGCCCGAAGGCGATTGATTTCCCTGATCGGTATATAAAAATCCGAGCATAGAATCGAAGGATCGGTTTTCCAGCATCAGGACGACGATATGCTGAATACTGGAGAGTAGATTGCCGCTAGACATATTGAACCTCCTTGAGAGTTGATTGAGCAAATTTTGATTCTGATGCACTGCCAGTGAGAACTCTTGTTTTAGAAAAGGTGGCAACAGCAAAGAAGAGCATAGCGAGTGCCTTTGTAAATTTGTTGCTTCTAAATCTATGCGTAGATCAACGGTTGTGCTGCTTTAATGACTCGATCTTATCCTGGCTGCTGTTCGCATAACCTAGCTTGGAAAGCAGGCTTGCCAAGTTTTACGAACTGATGAAAACAGCGCCATCATACGCTTTTACTTTCCAGTCCTCAAGTTTGCAGGAAAAATAAGCATATTCTCTATGAAAGAGAATGTGTTCTATAGCAGTGTGTAAATGAATGCTAAGGGGAGCGCGGACAGGA
>JANMSG010000366.1:0-2374 GCA_031389065.1 Acidobacteriota bacterium
CTTTTGCGCTCCAAACCCTGACTTTGCAATAGCCCTAAGGGACTCTGCGAAGCAAGTCCACTGTTTTTTTCAAGTATGTTGAAAGGGTGATGACAGTTTCTCGAAAAAATTGTCGCGTTAGGTAGTAGGAGACGTTCTGAAACTCCGTGACAGCATGTCCCCGGCGATTTTCAAGTACAAGTAACGTATGCAATTCAGTTGCTACCAAGATGGCAGATTTCGATAGGAGAAATAGCAAATGAAAACCAAGACTGGCTGGTGGGCAATCTTTTTCTGCTTCGGCATGGCATTGACGGCGCTGGCTTGCGGCGGCGCTTCTCAATCCGCTCAAAAGCAAAGTCCCGTAGGCCTGACCGACGCGCCTGTCGCTCTGGCTGCAAATCTCATCTTTTCTGAGTTCGGTCGCGAACTCGATCCCTGGCAAAGCCTCGCCGTTGATGATGCCTACGTCTACTATTGGGCGAATCCCGCCAAAAATAAGAATGAGATTCTGAAAGTTCGCAAAGAGGGGGGCGAGCCTGTGCGGGTGGTTGCCTCCGATGCGTTTATTTCCCACTTCTGTATCGATGACAAGGACATCTATTGGATTAGTGCAGACAGTTCGAGTCATACGGACAATAGTTCAATGAAAAGCCAGATCCTAAAGAGTAGCAAAAATGGCGGGGCGCCAACCACCTTGGCGACTATAGAAGGAAAGCCCCGTGGGCGTCTACTGGTTGATGCTACCAGCATTTATTATTCGGTTTTCGTTTCCCCTGATGAAGACAATTTCATGAAGGTTAGCAAAAAAGGTGGCAAGCCAGAAACGATTGCCGCAAAGTTGGCTTCCTGGTTTGGGACGGGGCTGGACGACAAACGAATTTATTGGACCAATTCGAATGACGGGACACTCAACTGGGTTGAGAAGAGCGGCGGCGAGCGTCAATCTGTTCCGGTAAAAGATCCCGGACAGATTTTTATTGATGAGAAAAGCATGTATGTGGTGAGCCGAGATGGATTATTGCAACTGGATAAAAACGGCGCTGTGATTGCTAACTTATGGCCCGATGTTAAAGTATGGACTAGGCTCGTTGCTGACGAGGAGTATATCTATTTCAACCAGACACGCTCGGTCCCAGGCATCGATGACGCCGAAAAGAATTACCTGCTCAGGGTGAGTAAGAAAGAGGGCATCGTCACCCCTATGATGAAGGGTGAAGACTTTCATGACCTGGCGATAGATGGCAGCAGGTTGTATTGGACCGATTACGATAAAAAAGTCTTGATGAAAGCAGGGAAAGCGAGATTGCCTGCCCCGAATGTCGCAGACCAATTTTTCGCTCTCGTGTCCATTACAGCAGACGAGCAAATCTATCTTGGCGGCAACAAAGTGCCGGCAACCGACATCGTTGAGCGGCTCAAAGCTCAACTGAAATCGAAACCGGCGAATGAACAGGTCGTCTATATCAGGGGCGCTGAGTCTGTGAAGTATGGCGCGCTGGTGAAGCTGTTGAAAGAGGCTCGCGATGCCGGAATCAAAAGCATCAGGCTAATCATCGGCAAAGAGGATGGGTCTCCGAATTCTGGAATGCTGACCGTGGAGGTCTTGACCGAGAAATCCGCCTCGCTGGAACCCCCTGACGATACCATTACTAAAGATCTCCTGCTTGTTGAGCTGAAAAACGCTGCTGAAAATGCTGTCATGTTGAACAACAAGCCGATGAGCCTAGCGCAATTGCAAAGCCATCTCAAAAACATCCTTGATTATCGCCCCGATAAAGTTGTTGCTGTCAAAGCATCGAAAAGCAAGTCGTATGGTGATGTCATAAAGGTTCTCAGAACGCTTCACACTGCTTGGGCTGAACGCATCATCCTGCAAATGGATTATCTGGATGAGTAAGACGCGCGCGTGGCACAGAGGGACACTCTTCAGATGACCCGACAGGTGCGCGCTTGCTCAGGGAAAGCCTCCGGCAGGTCGCATTCTCATGGAGTTGAAATCTTGAGCTGTCCATTTCAGAAAGGGGAAAACGACATTGTTTTCCCCAAACAAAGTGAAAAAATCAATACGCTAGGGAATATTATGAGAATCAAGGAATCCCATACGCTGCGTTTCGTTATGCTCATCTCTTTGATCATGGCTCTGACCGTGCTCTCAAGCCGTACGCAAGCCGACACCGGCAGTTGTGGGGGAGTAACGGTCACCCTGCCCTTCACCGATGTGATGGCGAGTCCATTCTTCTGCCAAATCGCTACAGCCTATTTTTCAGGACTCACCAACGGCACCACGGCGACGACTTACAGCCCAACTCAAACGGTGACCCGCGAGCAGATGGCGGCTTTCATCACCCGCACGATGGACCAGTCCTTGAGGCGGGGGAGCAATCGAGCCGCC
>JANMSG010000369.1:0-3597 GCA_031389065.1 Acidobacteriota bacterium
TGCTCACAGGAACGACTGTGCCTTGAGTTGCCTGTTTTAAGAATTCCGTATAACTTGCGGGGGTAATCTTGTTCATGGGTTATTTTATTTTTTCTTAGGCGCTTGCGAAGCTCTGTGCTTCAACTCTTTGTGAACATCGCCAAGCTTCACATCGCGTTCAACCATCAAAACCAGCATATGATAAAAGAGGTCAGAGAGTTCCGAAACGATCTCGCGCACGGCTTTATTTTTTGCGGCAATGATGACTTCGCCGGACTCTTCGGCAATCTTTTTCAGGATTTTATCCAGGCCGCTGTTGAACAGATATGTCGTATAAGAACCTTCCGGTCGTTTCTCTTTGCGCTCGGCAATCAAGGTGTATAGGTCGTGCAAAGCGATGCCAAAATCCATTGATTCAATGTCTACAACGGAGACATCCGTAGGCGCAGTTCTCTGCGCTTCGCTGAAATCTTTCAGCAAACTCTTCGGTTTGCGCACTTCATGAGATTTTGTCTCGTGATCGATGAAGACTGTCAGAGATGCGCCGTCTGAATTGACGCGAACGTCTGAAAGTTTGTGAGGTGGAATCGCGATTCTTGCGTCACTGGTAGGAACAAAGTGAGTTTGTCCGGTTTGCAGAGTCTTCAAGAGACTAGCGTTATCCATATAACAAAGCAGCAAGACTTCGTTGCTTGCCGCATCTTGAACGACGGCGGGAATCAAGCCGCGCTCGTCAAATTTTATGCTTTGAATGATTGTGTTTGCCATAAGTAAAAAAGGTGAGGTTGAAAATTGACCCCACCTTTTTTTATCACTTATGCAGATGCGAAAGCAAACTTTGCAACGTTAGAAGATCCCGAATAGCCTGAATCAATAATTCTTTTCTGTCACCTTGCCAAAGTTATCAGGCAAAAGCATGGGCGTTTGAATGGCGGTAAAACTTGGGCTTGATTTCAAGCTTCGATAATAAACGAATAGCGTCGTAGCCAGCATCAACACCGAAATCAGCGACCAGCCCAAAGCCCAAAGCGTCGCGTGGATGAATCCGCCTGAAGCAATTTCCATATTCTTTGCATCGGTCGCCGCAGTGGATTGAAATGCCGAAAGATACATCAGGGTCAGCAAATCATAGAAAGCGTTCAACACGCATTGAACGGCTAAAAAGCTCATCAGGAAATGGACGATTTTCGGTTTGCCTTTTAAAGCAAGAGCAATTAATCCGGCTCCGAGTATCAAACCGATCAACCAGGCCAGCCAATTGCCACCCCACAAAACCGTAATGCCCAGCAACAAGATTCCGGTGACTAATGCGGTAGATTTGGCGCTGGTTCTACGCCGTAACAAAAGCAACAGAGCGGAGCCGTAAAGCGTTGTACTCAAATAACCGGCGCTGGAAATCAGCAGTCTGGTGCCGCCCATGGTTTCAGTGACGCCGCTGCCATCCCAAAAAACCGCGATTCGGTTGACTGTACCGAAAGACAAGAGTGTGGCAAGCGCATGACCTGCTTCGTGGACGAAGGTAACAAATAATCTGATCGGAAAGGTTACAAATCCCGCGTAAGGAATGAACCACAAAATCAGTGTGGCAAGCGTCGCCCACAGCAGAAAACGGAAAGACTCTTTTACTTCAGTTGTGCTTTGCATAATAGCAACCTATACGCTTGTTTCGATTGCCAGGTTCTAAAGCTTTTTGAAGAACGGGCAGGAGAAATCAATTTCTGCTTTCAAGCTGGGATTGTCAACATACATTGCTTCGCCTTTCATAACCGCGAACAAGCCTCCCGATTTGAGAACACTGACAAATTTTTCAACCGTCCGTTTGACTGCCAGTGCGTGAAAGTGAAGCAACAAATGATTGCAAATGATCAGGTCAAATTGTTGATTGAAGGTCTTCCAAAAATCCTGATCGTAGAGATTGGCGCGTCGAAAAGCCACCAACTTCTTAATCTCGGGGACAATATCGTAAGAGTCTTCGTAACTGCTCGCTTCCGCTTTCACAAAATATCGCGAACGCCATTCTTGATTGAGCAAAGTGAGCGAAGAATCTACGTAGCGCCCTTTCATAGCGGCGATAATTGCTTGTCCGCGCAAATCCGTAGCCATCACATTCACTTTCCAATTTTCATTCGCGGGCAATTGCTCTTTAATCAAAATGGCTATCGAATACGCTTCTTCGCCTGTCGAACAAGCCGCGCTCCAGACGTTCAAAGTGCGTTCTTTGGCGCGCGATTGTATCAATTGCGGCACGACTTTTTGACGGAGAATTTCAAATTGTTGAGCGTCCCGGAAAAATCGAGTTTCGCTGTTGACGACAAACTCGGCGAGCGCCTGAAGTTCTGAAAATGATTTTATGGCACCCTGACAATACGTTTGTTCATCAATGCGAAGTCTTTCCGCTTTCTGCCTGATTGCGGCAATCAATTTGTCGCGCCAGACATTGCCGGTCTGCCAGCCATATCGCGCCGCCAAGGCTTTTTCGACTTGTTTGATGTGCATATTTTCCGTAAAAGTCTGGAGTCTGGAGTCTGGAGTCCGAGATGCTAAATTTCCCTTTGCCTTGAAACAGGCTCCTGTAGCCAGTTTGCTGTCGCACAGTTTGAGCAAGATGGCCAGCTTCAGATGTCAGACACCGGACGCTAGACACCAGACTCCAGACTCTCGACTATTCTTTTGTAATCCCCTGAAACGCCGCCGGTTTTCGATTCAAGCCGGATGTCTGTGATGACCATAGCTTTGTCAATCGCTTTGCACATATCATAAATCGTCAACGCGGCAACTGAGACGGCCGCCAGAGCTTCCATCTCAACGCCTGTCTTGCTGTCAATTTTTGTTGTAGCGATTATTGCTATGCCGTCATCGCGCACGTTAAGCTCGACATCGGCGTGATTGAGCGGCAGCGGATGACACAGCGGTATCAATTCCGAGGCGCGTTTTGCAGCCATCACACCGGCAATTCTGGCGACTTCAAGCGGGTCGCCTTTCGGTGTAGCGTGAGCGCGAATCGCCGTAATCGTAGCCGCTGACATTTGCACAAATCCGCTTGCCACAGCCGTTCGCGTGGTGACGGGCTTGTCGCTCACATCAACCATTCTTGCGCGACCTTCTTCATCCAAATGGGTTAGAGACATAATCCTTTATTCAGTGAATAGTGAACAGTGAATAGTGTATAGTGGTGGAACTTATCCCGACTCTTTTAATAGAATCCGTAATAGCGAAGCGCTTCATTCACTGTTCACTATTCACTATTCACTGTTCACTGTTCGCTAAGCATCAACACTTCGACCAAACTTCCCGCTGCGATTTCACTGACGTTTTCGCGTACCACGATCAAGGCGTTGGCGACCATAAAAGCAACGAGGTCGGATGAGCCGACCCATTTCAAAGGCTCGACGATGGCTCGACCATCTTTGATGCTCAAGTTCGCAGGTAAAAAACTTCTTCTGCTTGATGAATCTTTAATCGTGCTGGCGAGTTGGGCTTGAACCGTCGGCAAAAGCGGTTCGTCAACGCCTTGCAATTTGCGCAGTGCGGTTCTCGCAAACACACTAAAGGTCACGGAAGTGGAAACCGGGTTGCCGGGTAAACCGAAAAACCAGGTCTCGTTGCGCCGCGCAAAAA
>JANMSG010000386.1:0-3405 GCA_031389065.1 Acidobacteriota bacterium
CGATGGCTATGGGTTCGTCACCTACAATAAATCACATGGGTTGCCCGGCAACGGTGTCAATGACCTTTTAGAGACTCAAAAAGGCACCTATTGGATTGCGACTGATAGCGGTGTCTGTAAGCTCAATTCATCTGTCTATCAAAAGGTGAACCTTACTGCTGATGCCACACCGGCAGCCTTGGATAAGGCGACACTCTTTACCGTCTATAACCTGAACGCCGCTGCGTTATCAAATCGCGTTACCAGTCTATGTGAAGATCGCAGCGGAAGAATATGGGCTGGCACAGGGGGTGGTGTCTTTTTGTTAGAGAAAGGTCAAGATGAGTCTTTCCGCCTCTTTCCTTTCAATCTACCGAATCAATCCGATACCTCTTTATCTGTATATGATATTGCGCAAGACGCTGAGGGAAGCATCTGGCTAGTGACCGGGGCTGGTCTGATACGTGTTCTGCCCGATGGTCGCATTCTGCTTCACGAGGTCTATTCATTGTCTATGCAAATTGATAGAGATAGCAGGCTATGGCTTGGCTCGTTTTGGGAATTGTTCGTAGTCAAACCGATAGCCGCGTCCGAAGTAAGCGCTGATGACCGTTTCCCCTGGCGGAGCCTAAGCAATCAGACTAAAGAGGTAAACAAACCAGACGGGCAGCTTCGCCTGCCGACAAACCCTGGGGAAGCCTGTCGCATGGAGACCGATGAGCGATTAGCCGATCGTACGTTTGGGCTCTCGCGCAGTTCTCTCCAATCATTTTGTCAGACCTCAGACGGTCATATATGGATTGGTCAACAAAGCGTTTCAAAAGGTGGTGCGGGCTTGACCGAATTTGATGGTAAGAGCTTTCATCGCTACACCATGCAGAATGGCTTGAGCAGCGATTTGATTGTCTGTGTTCAAGAAGATAGTGCGGGAAATCTATGGGCTGGAACCGCTTCCAACGGAGTCATGAAGATAGCCCGCAATGGATTTATCAGCTACAAGCAGAATGATGGCTTGAGCCATATCTATATCAATTCAATATACGAGGATGAGAACAGAGGCTTACTGGTAAATAGCGATCACTGGTTTATCAATATATTCGATAAAGAGAGTTTCAAACCGATTCGCGCGAATCTGCCGGAAGATGTGAGGCTCAGAGGCTGGGGAGGCTCTATGACTTCGTTCCGCGATCATCTGGGTGAGTGGTGGATTAATCTCAGTGGTAAGCTCTATCGTTTCCCGAAAGTCAGCAGTATAGAACAACTCGCTCAAACGAAACCCATGCGGGAATATTCATCGCAAGATGGCTTGACAGGCGATACGGTCTCGACCATTTTTGAAGATTCGCGCGGCGATTTGTGGATGAGCACGGCATATGAGACGCGCGACAGATTGACGAGATGGGACCGCGCCACAGAGACTTTTCAGCGTTATACGGAAGCCGATGGCTTATCCGCTTTCAATTCGCCCTCGGCTTTTTGTGAAGACCAAGGTGGCAACATCTGGATAGGCTTTACGGCAGGTGGTTTGGCGCGTTACACCAACGGACAATTCAGGTTCTTTTCCGTTAAAGAGGGCACTGCGCCGCCTGCTATCACATCCTTTTTTCTCGACCACACGAAGCGCTTGTGGATAGGCACCAGCACAGAAGGAGTCTTTCGCGTTGATGAACCGGCAAACGAACAGCCGCGCTTCGTCAATTACACGACAAATGAAGGTTTGAATAGCGCAAACGCGCGCTGCTTCACAGAAGATAACGCAGGACAGATTTATATAGGAACCAGTCGCGGTGTTGACCGGCTCGACCCGCAGACCAACAGCATGAAGAGTTATACAATTGCTGACGGTCTTGCCAACAGCTTTATAACTTGCGCCTTTCGCGATTATACCGGCAACTTATGGTTTGGCACGCTGCAAGGGATTTCTCGCTTCATTCCTCAAGAGGATAAGAGGCAATCGCCGCCGCCGGTATTTATCAGTAGGTTCTCCATCAGCGGAGGCGAAACCTACGACTTCAATCTCGGCGCAGGAGCCGTCTCTTTGCCGGCGCTATCGCCGAGTCAAAATCAGATTCAAATCGAGTTCTTTGGTGTGAGTTTACTTACAGGTGAAAACCTCCGCTATCAATATAAGCTTGCAAGCGCAAGCGATGAGTGGAGCACACCGGTGAATCAACGTACAGTAAATTACCCAAGCCTGCCATCGGGCAACTATCAGTTCCTGGTTCGCGCCATCAGCGCCGATGGTACGGTGAGCGATACTCCGGCAAGCGTCTCTTTTACGATTCTGTCGCCGGTCTGGCAACGCTGGTGGTTTCTCACGCTTGCTTTGCTTGCAGCAGGCAGTTTGATTTATGCCGCCTACAGCTATCGCCTGAGACGCTTGCTGGAACTTGAACGCGTGCGCACACGCATCGCTACAGACCTGCACGACGACATCGGTTCGAATCTCTCGCTCATCGCCATGGTCAGTGAAGTCGCCAAACAACAGGCTCCTGAAGAGAATCAACCAATTATGGAATCCTTAGCTTTGATGGCGCGCACCTCGCGCCAATCTGTGGATGCGATGAGCGATATCGTCTGGGCGGTCAACCCAAAGCGCGACCATCTGCACGATTTGACGGAACGAATGAGACGTTTTGCCAGCGATACTTTCGCCGCAAAAGACATAGAATTTGAGTTCACTCACCCGGATGAGAAGCATGACATGCGGCTGGGCACAGAGATCCGCAAACAGGTCTATCTAATCTTTAAAGAGAGTGTTAACAACATTGCCAAGCACTCCCAAGGCAGCGCCGCAGAGATTAATTTACGCCTCCATCAAGATGGGTTAGAGGTGACCATCTGCGATAACGGTAAAGGCTTCGATGCGACCCATCAGAGCAATGGCTATGGCGGCAACGGCTTGCGGAGTATGCGCGAGCGCGCCGAATCCTTGGGCGGAACACTCGATGTTCAATCGCAGAAGGGCAGTGGCGCGACGATCAAACTCAATATCCCGTTGCATCGCCGACATCGCTATTGAAAAGATACTGTTGTCAGAGATTGTTGAGAACTCTAACTTCTGCGCCTATTCACGGTGCAAGGCAAGCTCTAAGCTTTCGCCTTTCTCTTTTATCCTTACCATCGCTGCGCGCTATGAAATTTCCTAGTGACCTGGTTTGCCGTCACCGAACATGCGCACCGCCGGACTACTCTCTGAAACCGTAAACCAATGAAAAACTCCATAAAATAAGGCTTTTTTTAATTTTTCTTGCCTGATGGAAATGGCTTCCAGCAGATAAAAACTACTATGAATCCACTTGGTGCTATTCCATTTGAAAATCCCCATGATGTGACTGTGCAAACGAGAAGTGAGACAAAAATCAAATACAGTTAAGGAGAATACACATGAAAACAGAGATGACGAACCACCCTGGCAGGTACCGT
>JANMSG010000401.1:0-4042 GCA_031389065.1 Acidobacteriota bacterium
GGGTGGCATTTGTGGACAGCCGGAAATTTTCCTATTGACCAGTCTGATGCGCGCAAGACGGCGCGCAGTCTCAAAGGAGTGATCGAAGGCATTCGCGCAGGGAAATCACTGGCAGTCTTTCCCGAAGGAACGCGCTCGCCAGATGGCCAGTTGCAAGAATTTAAGCAAGGCGCATTCAAAATCGCTATGCGTGCAGGCGTGCCGATTGTGCCGGTCACGATTATCGGTACAAACAAGCTATTACCGAAAGGTTCGCTTGCGCCTCGCCCAGGCAGAGTGGATGTTGTTATTGGCAAGCCTATCGAGACAAAGCAATACAACGAAAAACAACTTCCTGAATTGATGGCGACGACGCGCAACATCATCGACACGACGCTGCGTACAGGATGGCGTAAAAATACATAGAAAGACTTGATGGCTCAATGGCAAATCGTCTCGCGTACTCTGAATGCGTGGGCTAGAATGAACGACTATGGAAAACACACCGATCTTTCCGCCGCCGGATTCTGAAGGCGAAAATCCACCTGAACCAATTGATAATGCTCCACTTGATCCGGATAATCCGCGATGGGGCACGCTCGCAGGCCTTGGCGTTTGGCTTGCGAGTATCGCCGCACTTGTTATTGCCTCCCTTGTGGGTGCAGCCGTTTGGCTAATTATTTATAAAGTAAGGGGCGGAGAAATCCCTGAAGAAGCCGAAGCTTTGCAACAGGTGTTGATGAGTTCGCCCTCCATCCTCATTCAAATTATCTTCACCATTTTTGCTCATCTTATAACCATTGCGATTTGTTGGATGGTAGCTACGGGAATGGGCAAGCGCTCTTTTAAAGAGAGCATTGGCTGGAGTTGGGACGAACCTTCACCGTTAAAAAAAATAGGAATTATTGTGGGCACAGTTGTTTTGTCGTTCGCTATTTTTCAACTAGTACCGCGCATCATTCCCGATTCAAAGACCACGCCTTTTGCAGAGATGCTCAAAGCCTCACAAGCCGTTCGATACGTCGTCGCATTTTTAGCGGTCTTTACTGCTCCTTTGGTAGAGGAACTGGTTTATCGCGCTTTGTTATATTCGCCGCTCAAAAGAGCGATGGGCGCAGTTGGCGCAGTCACAACCGCCACGTTGTTGTTTGCTCTCGTGCACGTCCCACAGTATTGGGGGGCGTGGGGTTCACTAATCGGCTTGCTGTTATTGAGTTTCTTTTTGACAGTGGTTCGAGCGAAGACGAAATCTATCTTTCCCTGCGTCGCGATTCACACACTCTTCAATTCTGTTGGCGCCTTAGGAATCTTGTTGGGAGCCGAAACCTAATCACAACATCCATAGATGTTTGTTTGAAAAATATTCGGGTGAAGACTCAGGATATTGTTTGCGAAATTGCATATAGCGTCGCAAGTATTTTTGATAACGCGCATCCGAGCCTCTGATTTCTTTGTGTGGGATCTCTTGCAGGTAGCGTTCGACCTTCCAGACATTGCGCTCTGACAATCGCCAATCATAATTTCCAAGCTCACGTAAATCGGCGACGGCATAGCCGGTTATGCGACCGCTCTTGTCAATGTACATATCAAAATAACTCATCACTAAATCTCGCGCTGTCCGATATACAGGTTTGCGTCCGTGCAAACCAATGTCACGCGAACGCGCAATCGCGCCAAACAATCCATTTTGTTGAAAGACACACAAGACATGATCGAGTTGGTCCTGCGATTCGATGCTGATAAGCAATGGCGGTAAACCATATTGTTCAAGAATGACCGCTGCCGAAATAGCCGCTTCCAAACAATGCCCATGTTGCTCGCGCACGACGCCGCGAAACGATAAGCAGGAAGGTTTTTCAAGCTCGCGATTGTAGGCAAGCGAACGAAGAAATTTTTGCACTTGCGAAGGCGTTCGATAACTCTGGATGATTTGCCACTCATTCTTCGTAAAATCGGACTTGCTTGGTTTCATAGGTTTTTCGGTATTTTGAATTTCTCAGTTTTATTCCTAACCAATCCCTCTCTCAATAGATGATTGTAAGAGATGACGAATAGCGATTTTACTTGTTTATTGAATACGTCTATACAATACAGCTTCTGCGTCTTCAAGCGGTATCGGGAACGACGCAACGCGCTTGAATTGAGGGGTTAATACTATACTTTCCGCGCTTCGTTCAAGTGGAGCCAACCACTCGGCTTTATCCAAACCGGTTCGCACGAGCAAATAATCAACTCCTTCCAGTCGGTATTTCGAGCTTGGAGCTGTAAGCCAATCAACCTTTATTGAAGGTGGCGCGCCGCGTTCTTGAGCGGTAAAGCGCGCAAACATGGCGACATTAGAAGGATTGAGTTGAGGTAAATTTACGACCACTCCCAAGACAGGCAATTCTGAATCGTCAAATGCTTGATGGGTTGACGGAGAAACCGTCTCACTAGGTGAAGGCGGTCGCTGCTCTTTAGCTGGCGAATTGTTCCTGGCTGAGGGACTCGGTTGATTTTCGCGCCAATCCTGATCAACGGTTTGCACGATTCCTTGAACCCCCCAATCGAAAGGAAGAGGTCTGTGGTCAAAGCCAAAATAGTTTCGCGCAAAGACCATCCAACGAAAGCGCGGCGAATCAATATACCTGCCTTGCCCGTCCATTGGCCACTGCGCGTTGAAGAAACTTGTGAAACACCAAATTGCGATAAGGGCTACAGGAGCCAGTTTCAATGCCAGTCGAGTTTTATTCCTGGCGGTGAATTGCAAGTCTCTGATCCAACAGACTGAAAGGATTGCAACGGCTGGAAGCAGTGGAACCGTGTAGCGTAAATCCTTATTCGCAACCATAATGAAGGCACCAAGTCCGCTTATGAGCCAGAGGTAAAGCAAGATACTTTCTTTGCGACGACGGAAGAGGGAATAAATCAGCCCTCCGAAAAATAGGAATCCGAAAGGCAATTGAATCTGTGGGCTAATGATGCCGTGTACGTAATATAGGTTGGACATGATGCTATAGAGCGGGGCTTCGTTTTCATTAATCGCAGCCTCCTTATTGACTTGATAGATGGCAATCACTTCTTGCAGGTGCGGCGCATACCAGATTGCTGAAATCGCTACGACGAGTAAGCCTGCGAGCACCAGGTTGAGAATCGCTTTGCGGTCCCGCGAAAATAGTACGCGACCTGCCACATAAACGATTGGCAAAAATAAAAAAAAAGCAAAGGTCTGTTTTGTCAACATCCCGAACCCTGCTGCCACTGCAAACAAAGCCGCATCTTTCAGCTTTTGAAAATCACCGGCTCTTATCAACAACGCGAAACTCGCAGCTACGATAGCCATCAGAGGGTAATCAAGAAAGGCATCGTGCAACAACCAGGCAGAGAAGTGGTAGCATACTGCTAACAACGCTGCCAGCACCCCCATCGTCATTGAGGCAACCTGATTCTCATCTGTTTTCGGGCTTTCATTGATAGAGGGGGAAGCGGATTCCTCTGTGAATCCTTTTACCTTTTGCGCATAAAGCGTCTGACTTATCCAATTGACCGAGGCGAGCAACACGGCTAGAGAAATGAAATTTACTCCAATACTTGTCAAACGCGAAGCCCCGAAGAGTAAGAAAATTACACCAGTAACCAGATGCACGAATGGCGCGTAATAGTGCGGCTCAACAAAGAACTCTTGAACGAAACCTTTCAGGCTGCCTCGTGAAAGAGGTGTATAGAAATCGTAACCCGCACTGATATGGTCTGCGGGGTCCCAGGCGGGAGGCGTCTTGTCGTTAAGGGTCCACGCGACGGTTGAGGCGCATAAAATCGCAAAGATGAGAAGTAGCAGCAGCGTTCCAATGTGATTTTTTAACTTGTTCACGACAGGCGCAGATTATAGGGAAGGCAAAAGGCAAAAGGCAAAAGGCAAAATACTGAAAGGTGGCTTTTGCCCTCTATATTTTCTGTTTTTTTCAACCTTGCCCAATTCTCTATGTCAAACCTCTCTGCCCGGCATACCAAGATGTGGAGAGGTCGGAGGCAGTCGTCAGAACCGGGAGCGGTAGCGACCGGGTGCGGCGTACCCGGTCGCTAC
>JANMSG010000404.1:0-3136 GCA_031389065.1 Acidobacteriota bacterium
GTACCATATTTTAATTCTAAAACTTTTTTTTTATTTTTGCTTTTTTTTTTTAAGGCGTGTTTGCGTTTTTAATTTGTTTTTTTTGGAGTTCCGCATTCTGGGGTATTATTTAAATGCGGGTAAATTCCGCTTGATGGCGGTACTCCAAACTTTTCATTTGCAGACGGCATACTCGCGTTCATACTCAATCGCAAATTGAACAAGCTGGTTTTCGATTTCAATTTGGGTCCAGCGCAATTCTTTTGCCATTAATTCTGCAACCATAGGCGCGCAGGTAATCAAAGCTCTACCGGCTAAGATGATCAAGCGAGTGCGCCTCATCAAAACATCTGCAATCGTAAGAGCCATTTCACAACGAACTGCATAAATAACTTCCGCGAAGATGTGCGGCAAATCTTTTACTATCACTTCACGCAGTATGTTGTCTTCGTTGAAAATCTCAATGACCTGCTGCGCCTGTGAGCCGTAGGCATTCAACAGATGACGCGCTGTTTCAATATAGATTCCTTCTTTCTCAGCAAATTGTTGGGCTTTCGCATCAATTTCATCGCGTTTTATTTCACCTCCAGAAACAACAATATTAGTCGTTCGCAATCCTTTCGCCGCCTGAAAATCGAATCGTTCCGTGAGTCTTTCGACAGCTAAATCAACACCACGTTCAGCCATTAAACGATAAGTCGTCAACTTACCTCCAGCGATTGAAATCAAACCACTTTCGCTTTCAATGACTGCTTCTTTGCGTGAAACGTCTTTGGTGGATTTCGCTTTCGGGTCGCCAATCAAGGGGCGCAGACCGGCCCACGTCGAAATCACATCGGAAGCCTGCAATTTGGCTACGGGGAAAAATGCGTTGATGGCGTCGAGAATTTCCTGAACTTCGTTAGCCTGGGCGCAAGGCGCATCTTTGTTGCCTTGGTAATCTGTGTCTGTGGTGCCTATGTTGATGCGGCCTTGCCAGGGGACTACGAAATAAAAGCGATGCCCCGTCAAAGCGGGAATCAACCAGGCGGTCGTCACTCGCAAGCGTTCAGCAGAAACCGTTATGTGAATGCCTTTCGAAGGGCGCACACGCGCTTTGTCGGATTCATTTTGTGAATCAAGGTCGCGCACTTCGTCCATCCAAACGCCTGTCGCATTGATTACGAGCTTGGCGCGAGTTTCGATCAATTCGTCAGTCAAGACATCTTGCAGTTGTGCGCCTGAAATCCGTCCGTCTGAATCCTTGATGAAACCGACTACGGCTGTGTAATTAACGATTGCCGCACCGTTTTGGCTCGCGGATTTGAGAACTTCGATCACCAGCCGCGAATCATCTGTCCGACAATCGAAATAAACAAAGGCACCTTTCAAGCCTTGTGCGTCCAGTTGTGGTGCGAGGTTCAACGCTTCTTCACGAGTGAGTCGCTGATGACGACCTAAACCAGAGCCTGTGGCAAGCAAATCGTATAACATTAAGCCCAAACGCATTTTCAAAGGATGATCATAATTGCGCCTGGATTGTTCGTAGATGGGTATAAGGAATCGGAATGGTTCCGCTAGATGCGGTGCGATTTTCAATAGTATCGCGCGCTCGCCTAACCCCTCGCGCACCATTGCAAAGTCAAAGTGTTCAAGATAACGCAAACCACCGTGCAGCAGTTTCGTCGAACGACTGGAGGTCCCCGCCGCAAAATCTCGCTTTTCAACTAACGCAACTTTCAAGCCCCGCGCTACGGCGTCATTCGCAAGCCCTGCGCCGGTTATGCCGCCACCGATTACCAACACATCGAAATCTTCCTGTGATAATCGCTTGATATTTTCAAGTCTCGTTCGCCATGAAAATTCCCCCATGATTTGAGTATGCCTTTGGAAAGTTTATTTTCAAATAGCAAACATGATTTTCAAATAAAATAGGATTTTCGCGGGTAGTGTACCGTAGGTTGCCTAACCTGCGGTTGATTTGGTTAACGCAGCTTTTGGGGAATGCTAAAAAGTTTGTAAACCAAGACTGCAGCAGACTAGACAGTCTACTGTACATTTTCTTGCGTAAGTCCTGTAAAAGAATCAAGCCCAAACCCGACACAATGCCGCGCCCCAGGTGAAACCTGCGCCAAAAGCTAAGATGAGCGCATACGAATCTTTTTGGATTCTACCTTCTCGCCTGGCTTGCCACAGAGCAAGAAAAGCCGACGCGCCTCCAGTGTTGCCGTAACGATCAACATTAACGACGATTCGTTCTTGAGGGATTGAAAGTCTATTGCCCAAGACGCGAAGCAAATTCGCATTCGCTTGATGAGGAATTACGGCGCTTACCTGACGGATGGAGACATCATTGCGGGCCAGTATTTCAATTGCCGCGTCAGCCATTTTCTTCACTGCTTGCAGTATAACTGTTCTTCCATTCATAGCGCCCAGATGAAGATTTGCAGCAATCTGATCTGCATCAATCCATCGTTCACCGTTTGCCGTACCAGGTGAACGAACAATTAAATCTTCAGCAAAGTTTCCGTCAGTGGCTATCAATACATCTTGGATTTTCAAAGCGAAGTGGTTTCCTTCTCCGCCTTTTCGCGGCTCATCGCTTAAAACAAGCGCGCCCGCGCCATCGCCAAAGAGCATACTGAGTTCTGCACTCTGTTTGCTTAAATCAAGTCCCTTCGATTGCGCCTCTGCGCCAAAACAGACAACCGTCTTTACGGTTTTCGATTCAATGAGACTGCGCCCGATTTGCAAACTGTAGAGAATTGCGGCGCAAGCGACTCGTAAATCTATCGAGGGAATTTGGCGACAGCCTTCTAGTTTTCGTTGAACGAGCGGCGCAATTCCCGGCGTTTGATAATCCGGCGACAGCGTACAGCCAATCAGGTAATCAATCAGTTCCGTGCCGATATTCGCATCGTTCAAGGCGTCGCACACAGCTTGCGCCGCGAGGTCTGAGGTTGATTGATTCGCGTCAAC
The DNA here is from genome assembly GCA_031389065.1 of Acidobacteriota bacterium. GTDB lineage: Bacteria > Acidobacteriota > Blastocatellia > UBA7656 > UBA7656 > JACQDB01. Next base: position 2,938 of record JANMSG010000404.1, read on the forward strand.
CCAACAACGTTCGCGTATGCCAGAATTGGCTTCAATCCAATCGGCCTCGACGCCAAGCAAAGGGGCAAGCTCGGCATTCGTTACTATGCGCTCAGGCAAAGCCGCGCCGCTTCCTATGATATAGCAACTCATAGCAAACCTCTGTTTGGAGTTCTCAGTTTGGAGTTCCGCCTTCAGGCGGTTTGCATCGAATGCGGAA
>JANMSG010000442.1:0-1773 GCA_031389065.1 Acidobacteriota bacterium
GTTCCAGAGCATCCATAATCGAAGTATCATCGCGTGTCGCAAATCACAGGTCAAGCTTTACGGGTTCATGTTTCTTGTTTCGTTCCTGCACAGGTGCTAAAGTTTGTCTCTAGTTCTCGAATGTTGCGAAAAAATAACGGACAAACCAATTCAAGCAAGTAGGAATCCAAGCCCTCCGATAAGTTACTAAGATTGTGAGTGAAACCATTGGCAACCGTAACCAGAAAACCTAGAACTCGCGTACTCAAACAAAACGTAGAACGCAAAAGCTTTCTTCGGCGCATCTTCTCGCCCATAACGCTTTCCATATTAGGCGTACTCCTTTTAATCGGCGGAATGGTCTTCGCCTACTTTTACGCCTCTTATTCGAAGATGATTAATGCTAGGTTGCGCGGCGATATCTTGATTCGCACAACGGGAATTTTTGCTGCGCCGCGCTCGATTCGTGACGGGCAATCGAGTTGGTCGCTTGCGTCCCTGAAAACTTATCTGGATTCGCTCGGCTATGTTGACGCGACGAAAGAAGCCGATGCCAAGCGCGGGCGCTATGTAATCAAAGGCAACACGATTGAGATTCGCACCAGCAGCGACGCGGTTATCAACAGCGCCCGTCAGTTTCCCAACATCACTGTGACATTCAATGCGAGTGGCAAAGGCGTAGATAAAATCGTTGACCTGGATACCAAGAAAACACTCAACAGCGCTCTGCTTGAGCCTGAACAGTTGACCGCTATTTCAAACGAGAAAGATAAACAGAAGCAAAAGCTAATCACCTACAGAGACCTGCCGAAAGATTACATCAACGCGGTTGTCGCTATCGAAGACCGCCAATTCTTCGAGCATTCGGGCATCAATGTGCGCGGCATTTTTCGCGCCCTTGTCAGAAACGTCAGCGAAGGCGAAACCCAACAAGGCGGCTCTTCGATTACGCAACAACTCGTCAAAAACTTTTTCCTCACCTCTGAAAGAACCTGGAAGCGCAAATCGCAAGAGATCATGATTTCATTGGTACTGGAAACGAAGTTGACGAAAGAAGAGATTTTTCAACTCTACGCCAACGAAATTTTCATGGGGCAAAACGGCAGCTATTCAATCAACGGCGTAGGCGAAGCAGCTCAGGTCTATTTCAACAAAGATGTGGTGAATTTGAATCTGCAAGAAGCCGCATTTCTTGCAGGCATCATTCGCGGTCCGAGTCTGTATTCGCCTTATCGTGATCCGGAACGTGCCAAAGCGCGTCGCAATCAAGTGTTAGATTCGATGGTCGAAGCCCAGTTCCTCACACGCGAGCAGGCAGACCAGGCGAAAGCCACAGAGCTGAAGATTGAGTCGAAGAAGAAGACTTTGAATTCAGACGCGCCGTATTTTTTGGATTATCTGCAACAACAGGTTGCCAACGAAATGGCGACTCATGATATGGCGCGCGAATCTTTCCGCGTCTACACAACCATTGATATGGATTTGCAACGCGCTGCCGATAAAGCCTTGAGCGACACGCTTGCCCAGCTTGACCCGATTTTCTCGAAACGCAAAAAAAATCCCGTTCCGCCAGGCACGCTGCAAGCTGCGCTGGTCGCTATGAACGCCAAGACAGGCGAGATTTTAGCCATGTCAGGGGGGCGCGATTACAGCGCCAGCCAACTCAATCGCGCTGTTGAAGCCAATCGGCAACCCGGCTCTGTCTTCAAACCGATTGTCTATGCAGCAGCGCTCAACACCGCTTTTGAAAAGGGAACAGAAGACGCGATTACTCCGGCTACGGTTTTTATGGAC
>JANMSG010000446.1:0-4623 GCA_031389065.1 Acidobacteriota bacterium
CAACTGATGAACAGAAACGCAAAATCCTACTAATGCTTGGCGTTCGAGTAAATATCAATCGCGCCATTATCACCATTGAATACACGCCAACACTATAGGCGTTCAACCGTCATAAGCTGCTTGACATTAACAACCACGCCGACCGTGAGCCAGCCTTCGGGCAAGTATGGATGAATCGCTTCGCTCGCAGTCACTTCCATGTGATAAATCATAATCGGCGTGCCGAAGACTTCGGGCATCTCTTCGTGGAAATGTGCGACGGTCATCTCGCGTGTGACGACGATTTCTTTCGTTGCCGTAGCACCTACGGAGATGTTTGCGGTTGGCTTCATTGTTAAACCTCTATTGGAATTATTAACATAGCTAACGATTCTACCCGCGCAGTGAATGAAAACCAAGTGTGACTACAAACAACAGCAGTGTGGATTATTGGCGACAGTTCTCCACCTTGATGCCATCAAAAACCCTGTTTTTATTGAAGAATTTACGCTTTTGTTCATTCGTTCGAACTGGCACAAACATTGCAGTTAATTTAGAGATTATAAAAATATAAGTAATGGTAGAGGACAAATTTGATTCATCAAACAACACTCGCAAGCGAGGTTTCAACCAGCGGTCAAGGGCTGCACACGGGCGAAAAAGTTAACATCACGCTGCGCCCGGCTCCTGCCTACACAGGCTATGTTTTTCGCCGCACCGATTTGAATAATTTTGAAATTCAAGCCGCCCCGCAAAATGTTGCGCGAGTCAGCTATGCCACGACTTTGATGAAGCAAGGTGTGATGATTGCCACAGTCGAACACCTGCTTTCGGCTTTGAGCGGCAGCCACATTGACAATTGCATTATTGAAATTGATTCGCTCGAAGTTCCTATTTTAGACGGCAGCGCCGAGCAGTTCATTGATTTGATAGAGCAAGCGGGAACCGTAGAACTGGAAGCGCCGCGCCAATTCTTGCGCATACTCAAGCGTGTTGAGGTCGAGTACGGCAATCGCCGCATGAGCATCAGCCCCGCAAATCGTTTTTCAATCTCCTGTCTGATAGAATTTCCGCATCCGATGATCGGCACACAACGACGAAGTGTTGAAATTATTGACGGACAATTTGCAAAAGAAGTTGCCGCAGCCAGAACCTTCGGCTTCTTGAATGAGTTTGAAGCCTTGCGCGATTCCGGCTTGATACGTGGCGGTTCATTAGACAACGCTGTCGTACTTACGCCCGAAGGCGGTGTGATGAATTCTGAAGGATTGCGCTTTGCAGATGAGTTCGTGCGTCACAAAATATTAGACATTATCGGCGATCTGGCTTTATTTGGAATGCCTCTGCTTGGTCACGTAGAAGCCGAGCGCACGGGTCACGGGGTTCACACGGCACTGGTGTCGCGAGTCCTTCACGATGATTCGGCTTGGGAGATAACCGACTCGCCTGTGCTCGCGCAAGCCGTGTGATTCTTGAATCATTTGAATCTGATGAGCATTGTTATTCGCTTAATGGGAAGAATTTCCAGACTCGCGTGCGATTTTTCAAAATTAATGACAGTACGCCGACCGGTAATAAACTTTCTTACGATAACGCTCCTTCACTCGATGAACTCGCCTTATGCGCGTTCACTGCCTTTTAACCAGGCTCATTAGCACCACGATTAGTTCCGCAGGCTCTACAGGCTTTGCAACGTGCATCTGGTAGCCCGATGCAAGCGCCTTCATTCTGTCCTCCGTCCTTGCATATGCAGTCAGTGCGATTGCCGGTATCCACAACCCAGATTCTTGCGCCCAGGTTCTCACGCGCTTCATGAACTTGTAGCCGTCTACTCCCGGCATCCCAATATCCGACACAATCACATCAGGCCGCCACTCTTTAACCTGTACAAACCCTTCTTCTGCCGATGTAGCGGTTCTTACGTGTGCATCGCATTGGGTAAGCACGGTGCTAAGCAGTATCAGGGCTTCCGGTTCATCGTCAACGATTAGCACTTTCACCCCTTCAAGTGTCGAGGAAGGGTCAAAGTATAACGCCACTTCGCCGTTTACCTTGGGGTGTACGCGCTCCTCCTGGCTCGCTTTCAGGTGAGTTATCATCAGGGGAAGCCTGATGATAAACGTTGCTCCCTGGTTTTTCCCCTGACTGGCAACGGCGACACTACCGCCGTGTAGCTCAACAATGTGACGCACAATGGCGAGTCCTAAGCCTAAGCCGCCATATAGTCGTGAGGTAGAACCGTCTGCCTGCCGAAAGCGGTCAAAGACATAAGGCAAAAACTCGTGATCTATCCCTTGCCCCGTGTCACTTACCTCTAGCTCTATGTGGGAGTTAATGCGCGTGAGCCGCACCTGCACCTGCCCGCCTCTCGGGGTGAATTTTACGGCGTTAGAAAGTAAGTTCCAGAAGACTTGTTGAAGCCTGCTGGCATCGCCTGAAACTGGCCCTGCCTCGGGATCGAGGATCCCTTGCAAGCTTATCCCTTTGGCGTCGGCTGTCGGGCGCACCGAATCAATCGCCGCCTCAATAACAGGCGCAACTTCAAGGGGCTGCGCCTTAAGACGGAATTTCCCGGAGATGATGCGCGACACATCAAGCAGGTCTTCGATGAGCTGGGCTTGCGCCATGGCGTTTCGCTCAATGGATTTTAGGCCGCGCGCCGCCGCTTCGTTGTCGAGTCTTCCACCGGAAAGCAGCCTTGCCCATCCCAGTATTGAATTCAACGGCGTTCTTAACTCGTGCGAGACGGTTGCCAAAAATTCATCTTTAGCGCGTGAAGCGGCTTCGGCGATTTCGCGCGCCTGTTGTTCCTGCGCCAGCAAGCGCTCGCGCTCGGTCTCAATCGCCTTGCGCTCGGTAACGTCGCGCGAGGTCGAAACGAGGCGCGTAACCCGTCCGTCGGCGTCGCGCACCGGCGTCACAATTACATCCCACCATTTCGGCGTTCCTTTCACTGTCGGGGCGAAACCCTGGAAACCACCCCTGCCGCCCGCGCAGGCTTCTGCAATCGCCTGTTGGACAAGCGGGCGGGATTCCTCTGGCCACAACACCCACCACTGCTGCCCGCAGAAGAGCGCAAAATCGTCAATCTCCATCAGGCACAGGCCCGGCTCGTTCATCATCATCAACCGGCCTTCCAAATCGAGCACCTTGACGCAATCAGGGCTGCTTTCGAGGACGCTACGGTTGAATTCTTCGCTCGCGCGTAATTGTTCTTCCGCCTGTTTGCGCTCAGAGATATCAAGAAAATAAAGCGAAAGACCGTCGCGCGACGGATAGGCACGGACATCAAACCAGCCTTCAAGCGGTGGATAGTAGACTTCGAAGTGGATCGCCATCTGTTCGCGCACGGATCGCCGACAGTTCTCCTCGATGATCGTGCCGACGGTCGCCGGAAACTCGTCCCAAAAATTTCGTCCGCAAATTGCAGCGTTAGTCTTGTGCAGGGCGCGGAGAATTTCTTCACCGCGCGGATTGAGGTAGGTGACGAGCCATTCTTTGTCCAGGGTAATCAGCCCGTCGGCGATGCTTTCGACGATGTTGGTAGCGCGTTCCTCGCTCTCTCGCAGCCGATCCTCGGCGCGCTTGCGTTCCGTAATGTCCCGGAACACCAGCACGACACCGCTGACTTCGCCTTGCTCGTTGCGTATCGGGGCGGAACTGTCGTCAATGGGCAGTTCTGTGCCGTCTTTGGTGATGAGCAGTGTGTGGTTCGTCAACCCTACGACGGTATCCTCGCGCAAGGCTCGCAGGGCAGGACTTTCGACCAACTGGCGGCTTTGTTCGTTGATGATGTGGAAGACGTCTGGTAGCGGGCGCCCCAATGCCTCGGATTGGGGCCAGCCGGTCAGGGACTCGGCTACACCGTTCATAAACGTCACCTGGCCCTCGGCGTCTGTGCTGATCACGGCGTCGCCTATGCTCGCAAGCGTGACCCGCAGCCACTCTGATTGCTTGCGCAAAGCCTCTTCGGCGCGCCGTCGCGCAAAGAGAATGCTCTGGGCGTTTTGCAGGGCAACCGAACGAAGCCGTTCCTCCTCGTTATCTTCCGTCACCATTAACCCCCTACGAGAATTTCTACTGCGAGTGCCGTCCCTTGCACCCGCGCCCGGATCTTTTCAAATGCCGTATCGCGGGTCGTCGAGGTATCGTCGCAAAATGGCGAGAACCCGCAATCGTCCGTCGTCCCCAATTGCTCGACGGGAATATAGTGGGCCGCCTCCAGGACTCGGTCCCGAACCTCCTCGGGCGTTTCGACACGCGGATCAATCGGTGCGACGACGCCGACAAAGACCCGCTGATCTGCCTTCAGGTGGTCGCGAATGATCTTCAGGACGTGGGTGCGGTCTCTTTCGCCCGCTAGCGCGACGTAAAAATTCCCCGCCATCAGCTCAAACAGGCTGGGCAGTAACTCGGCGTAATCAACGTCTGCGCTGTGGGTCGAATCGCGATCCCCGCCAGGGCAGGTGTGCACGCCAATGCGCATGCGATCCTCGGCGGAAAACCGTGACAGCGCCAGATTGTTCAGGTCTATGAAGCTGTTGAGGAGATTACCGGAGGGGTCAATCTTGACCGCCAGCCGGCCTTCCGTGAAGTCGATCTGCACCTTGTGCGCACCTTTCCGCAGGCAGGCTCTGACCTCGG
>JANMSG010000512.1:0-2891 GCA_031389065.1 Acidobacteriota bacterium
TAAGGGAGAAAAGCGACAGGGATGCCCTGACCACTATCTCGAACCTGAAGGCGAATCGTAGAGTTTGCCTGCTGTAAAGAGACGGTAATCTTTCCTGACGAAGGCGTGAATTTAATGGCATTCGAGAGCAGATTCCAGACCACTTGTTCCAGTCGAGTAGGGTCAGCGGAGAGCGGCTTGATGGCGGGTTCAAACTCCAGGTGAAGTTGAATATTTTTCGCCTCCAATGCCGGACGTAAGGCTTCTGCTGACTGCTTGACAATTGAATCGAGAGCGACCCATTGTTTATGCAACTGGAATTTGCCCGTCACAATGGATGACACATCAAGGATATCTTCAATCAATTGCGCCTGTAATTTTGCATTCCGTTCAATGGTCTCCAGTGCCCTTGCCGCGGTTTCCTCATCCAGCGTATGACTGTTTATAAGCTGTACCCAACCAAGAATCGAGTTCAGCGGGGTGCGCAATTCGTGCGACAGGGTGGCAAGAAATTCATCCTTTAAGCGATTTGCCGCTTCGGCCTCGGCACGGGCTGCGCGTTCACGCAACAAGAGTTCCTCGCGTTCCTTTTCCGCCTGTTTGCGTTCGGTGATGTCGCGTGTGAAGCATCGCGTATGGATAAACTCATCGTCTTTCCATTTTACATTCGAGTTAATCAGGACATACCTGGTCGAACCATCTTTGCAGAGCAGTTGAGCTTCATAGTCTTGGAGGATTTCCCGATTCGTAAGTCGCTCCAGGATATCTTCAATAATTGGTATCTCGGCGTGGAATTCAGCAATGTTACGACCAACGTATTCATCGCGCGTGTAACCGAGCAGATCAAGCTCAGCCTGATTGGTCCATAGGATGGTTCCGTCACTTCCGACCCAATGCAATCCGACCGGCGCATTCTCAACAAAGTCTGTCAACTCTTGCTCTCTCTGGCGCAAGCTTTCTTCAGCCTTCTCGCGTTCCACAACTTCACGTTCCAACAACTCAACCGTTGCTTGCAGTTGACTGGTGCGTTTCGTTACCCGGCGCTCTAAATCCAGATTGAGTTGATCCAGTTTCTGATTGGTGTCGCGCAATAACTCAGATTGATAATTGATTTCGGCCCTCTTGCGATACAGGTCAATAAAGAACCGCACTTTGGCTTTCAGGATTTCAGGTTCAACCGGCTTGAAAATGTAATCAACGGCTCCGAGCGAATAGCCTTTAAATACGCTGCTTTCGTTATTGTGCATGGCGGTGAGAAAGATAATCGGCGTGTGTTGCAACTTCTTAACCTGTCGCATCATCTCTGCCACTTCGAAGCCATCCATTAAAGGCATATCAACGTCGAGCAGAACAATAGCGAATTCTTGATCCAAGAGCAGGCGTAAGGCTTTTTTGCCGGAATCTACCATCACCAGGTTCTCACCCAGTTCTTCCAAAATCGCACGCATGGCAATGAGGTTGTCTTTGTGATCATCTACCAGCAGCAGATTAATTTTGTCGTTTGCTTGCATAACAGGTCTTTTCCTCAGCTCAACAACCAGAATCATGTAGAGTGCGACTCTCATCCTCGCTTGTCAATAGAAAGCCGTGACCAGTCACCGCTTTCCAAATTCTGCTTTGAGCGTTGAGGCGTATTCCCAATAGAAAATCGCACTCCGCAACTGCCGATTCTGCTTTACTGACACGCCCAAACGCGCAATGCGGACAAAAGTTGTTCCCGATTGACAGGCTTTGCAATATAGTCGGATGCTCCTGCATCAATGCACTTCTGCCGGTCGCCCTTCATGGCTTTGGCGGTAATGGCGATAATCGGTAGATGCCTGTACGGTTCGAGCGACCGTATCTCGGTCATCGTTTCATAGCCATCGTATTCGGGCATCATCATATCCATAAGCACGACATCAATCTGTGGCGTCTGTTTCAGCAATTCAATCGCTCCTTTGCCATTGTCCTTTGAAAATACTTCAATCTCATAAACCTCCAGCAGGCTCGTCAGGGCAAAAATGTTGCGGATGTCGTCATCCACAATCATGACTTTCTTTCCGACAAGCATCTGGTTTGGGTCATAGAGGTCAGAGAGCATCTGGCGTTTGGTCTCCGGCATATGAGAAGCGGCGCGATGCAGGAACAAAGAGGTTTCGCCAAACAAGCGCTCCGGCGATGTGACTTCTTTGACGGTAAGTTTTTTCGCCAACTTTTGAAATCTCGCCTTCTCCTTCTTGGTCAGTTCAATTTGACCATTGAGCACCACAGGAATGTTACGCAAGGCGGGCTGTTCGATAATCATTTCCAGCACCCGCAAGGCGGCTTTGTCCGGCAGGTTGGCATCGAGCAACAGGCAATCCGGGTTCTCTGTGTGCATCGCCGCCAAGCCTTCTTCGACGGAACTGGCGGTCGTCACTTGAATATCGCCGTTGCCGATTAGTTCCAGAGTGTTTTGTCGTTCGGAAGTGTCTTCAGCCATCACCAGCAAGTGTCTATTGGGCTTTTCAACAAACGCTTTGATCTGCGAGATGATGCTTTCCATCTCTTCCCGGCTGGCCGGTTTCTCTCTTTGTGCAAACGCCCCGTACCCTTGACCGATGTGTTCATTAAGCGGCACAGTTATCGAAAGCACATGCACGGGGATGTGGCGTGTGCGCAGATTAACCTTGAATTGATCGAGCAAAATCCAACCATTGATATCCGGCAGATTGATATCTAAGGTTATGGCTGTCGGCTGATATTTTTCTGCCAGTGCCACGGCCATTTCTCCCTTGGTGGCAATAATGCCCTTAAAGCCTTTCTCTTGCGCCGCGTTCAAAAGAATGCGCGCAAAGGTGTAGTCATCTTCAACAATCAACAAGACTTGATCGTCGGGCAGAATATTGTCGCGGTCATCTTTCATCTCGCTCGCCTGCATGGCGTTCGCG
>JANMSG010000534.1:0-1521 GCA_031389065.1 Acidobacteriota bacterium
GCTTCAAAGTGCATCAACCCGAGAGACTTGTATTTAGACAGGCCTGCCAGAACTTTAACATGCCGTAATTTAGCAGGCGCAACCGGTGATATGCAAAGAATCCGTCTGCCTGACGGCAGACGGCGGCGGCTTACCGTGCGAGAAGCTGCAAGGCTTCAAAGTTTTCCAGATTCTTACAGTTTCAAAGGAACTGAAACAAGCCAGTACTATCAAGTCGGCAACGCTGTTCCGCCACTTTTTGCTAACGCCATTGCAAAATCAGTCAGAGCATATCTCGAGTCCGGTATTCGTCATAGCAGTTCTGAAATTTTGTATCGTAATTTACCCAAACAAACGGAATTGTTTGTGTTTGAGTCAAAAGAGGAGACTTACGCCGTGCCTGACTTCATGCCCAACAGCAAAAAAACAAAAAACATCAAGAAAGTCATTAACGAAGCGCTGTATATACTCAGCAGCCTTGGCATTCCGTTTGAGGGTATGACCGAACGAAGACTAGAAAAAATGGGGATGGCATTTTTAGCTGTTGTCGATGTGAAACACAGCGACCAGTGGAAAGAGGCAAAACAGAGTGACGGAGGCTGGGCACCACAAACCCGGCAAATTATTGAATATATTAACCAATATTTTGAAGAATCAATATCAAGCGGCTCATACGATGATATAAGGCGTAAGGATCTTAAGTTGCCAACTGTTGCGGGAATCGTTGAACGCAGCGCAAATGCCCCAAACGCTGCAACTAACAATCCTACTCGGGGATATGCGCTTAACCCGCAATATTCTTTCATCGTGCGTTCATTTGGCTCTGATGGATGGGAAGACGATATAGATGAACTCTTGGCGGAAACGGGTGCTCTACGTGATCGCTTATCAGGCATTCGTGAAATTGACACAATTTCAGTAACTATGCCTGGAGGCAAAACGTTGACATTCTCACCCGGCGAACACAATGACCTTCAAAAGGCAGTCATTGAAGATTTCCTGCCGCGCTACGGTTTTGGTGCTGAATTGATTTATGTCGGAGATACTGCCAACAAGTTTCTTCTAATGGAAAAACAAAAACTCAATGAGCTTTCTTTTTTCGAGCTCTCACATGACGCACTTCCAGATGTGATCGCTTATAGCAGCACTAAAAACTGGCTCTTTCTGATTGAAGCTGTTCATAGTTCGGGACCAGTTAGCTCTTTGCGGCTGGAAGAATTGAAGCTTTTAACAAAAGATTGTTCAGCTGACATTGTTTATGTGACTGCTTTTCTTGACAGAGCTACATTCAGAAAGTTTGCGCCAGATATCGCGTGGGAAACTGAAGTATGGATTGCTGATGCGCCAGATCACCTGATTCACTTCAACGGCGATAAATTCCTTGGGCCATACAAAAAATAGGAGTCGCATTACAAGAAATTATCCTCAAATCCAATCCTTCCTTTATTGTGCTATTATATTTTCGAAAGGGAAAGGCTAAGCATCGCTTGATATTTTTCTATTATCGGCGCTCCCATAATGCCTTAGCGCAATAGCTAAAGA